>JAHQWZ010000351.1 GCA_029856425.1 Candidatus Thorarchaeota archaeon | reverse complement strand
ATATCTTCTCAAGGAGCTCTGAATCAACAGGCTGCATATCAAAACTGAAGAGTGCCACTTCTCCGCCCGATTCGCCTAGCTCGATAATCCCGCCAGATTCCTCAGATACATGGAATGACATGTCACTAGGAAGTTGTGCTGATTCTCCATGTCGTCCCAGCCATTTGACGTGGTACTCCACTTCACTAGTCAGCTCTCTCAATAGACCATTCTTGGAATCCGATCTAGCGTGAGTGCCCGGCATACCGATTATCCGGCCGTACCATCTGCCGTTTGTACCGTGCTCAATTGCAGCAGCCAATGACATCTGAACTCACCATGAAGATTCCTGCTCTCGTTGGTAAAGAATGCAGCGGCTACAATACCGTCCACCGCCAGCAACGCTATAACCAGAGTGGTTTTCCCAGCACTTAGTGATTGATTCTGATGCAGACAGCAGTGCCTCTCTCACGAACCACAAAGGCAGTGATTGCGATTGCGTTTGTTCTTTATTCAGCCTACAACATCGTGCTGACTTCGCTTCAGGACTACATCCTCCTGCTATCCAGTGACCCAAGCGCATTGGGAACTTCATTTGGGATTTTCACCCTTGCTGCTGTCATCTCCAGGTTCATCTCAGGATACATACTTGAAAGGATAGATGATGCCGTTGCCCTAGTTATTGGAAACAGCATCCTGACCGTCATTCTAGCTGCATACTCTCTGACCACGAGTATATCAGTGATATTCTTCATACGAGCGGTCCAGGGTTTTGGATGGGCGCTCTCTACTGTTACGGTCCTCACAATGATTGCGGAGAACACAGAGAGTTCAGGAGTCAGTGGAGCTCTGGGGTATCTCAATGGATTTGGCTCAATCAGCCTCCTGATATTTCCGGCATTCGGGAGCTGGCTGGTTGCAATAAAGACAGTCGAAATCTTTAGACTGTGCTTCATTATAGCTGCTGGAATCAGCGGAACCAGTACTGCCTTGTCCATCTATGCTTGGAGAACAAGTCCAGTTATTGTCGCCCACGACATTCCAATGTCAGGCATCGCTGATAGAACCGTCCTAGTACCCACACTCTCAGCAGTGCTGCTATTCATGGCGCTTGGAGTGCTGCTGAGCTACTCACCTGAAATTGCAGCTCTCAATGGTATCGAGAACCCAGGAGCCTTCTTCTCTGTCTTTGCGTTTGCCCAGATCATCGGATCTACGGCAGGGGGTGCATGGACTGGCAGTTCTCGATATGGACAGACAGCCACAATTGGGGCTCTCATCACTGTGGCGGGCATCATTTTCCTTGCCCTGTTCACTGGAGTGTATAGCTATGTTGCATCAGCTCTGGCAGTGGGATTCGGACTAGCCATGGCAAATATTGCACTCAACTCATATGTTTCATCGGTTTCAAGAGAGTCTGAAGCTAATGGGATGGCGATGTATTCGGCTGGTGGAGACACAGCTATAGCAATTGGATCCTTTGGAACCGCGGCCCTTTTGGGATTAAGTTGGAGCCTAGCAACTATCCTGGCTATCTTCGCATGTACTGCTTTTCTTTCATCTATGTATTCGTACTTCGCCATTGGATCTTTGGAGAGGCGCACATGAATTACGGTAAGAATCTGACCTTTCCTTCTCACAATTACTGAGCAGGCCCACTCAGCAAGCGGCGTCTGATTCTGGCTGTGGAGTCATATGATGAACGTTTTGATTTCGTTGAAAGAAACACCTCCACTTCCTCTAACAAGACTGATTAAATGCCTGGACTTCTCCCATTGCAAAGCTGAAACTGTAACTTGAGTATCAGAGGCTGCTAGTTCAAAGAAGGAACAAAGAAGGGACTGCCAATGTCTGAGAAGAGAGAGATGCTGCGACACTTAATCGCATCAATCGCATATCACGCAACAAAGGTGATACAAGGTGCACCCGCAGAATATCCGGAGTTCAACCCGGGCGAGGGAACGAGGACGCCAAAGCAAATCCTGCACCACATGACAGGCGTCCTAACATATGCACACAGCTTCTTCGAGCATTATGACACAACTTACTTCGACCATAAGTCATGGGATGTTGAGATAGCACACTTCTACGATACCCTCTCCAAATTGGATAGATCGCTCCAAGAGAAAGGTCCTAGAGAGGTTTCCGAAGAGCAGCTACTTCAGGGACCATTGTCAGATACAATGGCACACATTGGTCAGCTGCTAATGTTGAGAAGATTGGTTGGTTCTCCTGTGCCTTCTGAGAACTTCATCTTCGCAGATATTCGCAAAGGAGTCGTTGGTCCAGATCAACCTGAAGCAGTGGCACCAGATGAGTGACGAAATCCCTTGGAGTACTCAGAGATCAATGATAGGAAAAGACACGCCTTTTTGAAA
>JAHQWZ010000350.1 GCA_029856425.1 Candidatus Thorarchaeota archaeon | reverse complement strand
ATTGGTCATGGTACGCATGTGGCGTCAACAATCCTTGGAGGTCAGCCTGGATTCACAGACTATGTAGGGGTTGCACCCGGTGCTGACTTAATAGCGATAAAGAGTCCGTTGAAATCAAGTGATATTCTGGAAGCAATCCATTTTGCCGTAGAAAATGGTGCTGAGATCATAAACATGTCCTTCTCAAGCTACCTTGGATTCTTGGACGGCACGGATATTGAGGATCTAGCTGTAACTGAAGCATTTCTTCACTATGGCGTGATTAGCACAGTTGCAGCAGGAAATCTAGGCAACCCAGCTACATCCCCAAAGCACGCACATTTTTCAGTTCCAGCAGGGAGCAATGCGAGCGCTGGCCTTTCTGTTGCAATGCTGCCTGATGCATCTTTTCTTAGCTTCCTCTGGAAAAGCACTGATTCAGATGAGCATATATTCCTCAAGACACCTAGTGGAGTGATAATTGATACTGGGCAATTCTCAGATCTAGTTGGAAACTCCTTTGTGATTGAGCAGCCGGAACTGAATGCATACGCATTCGCTGAGCGCAGCCTTCGCGCAATGAATAATCTCCTAATTCAGGTGTCTGAAGACGATCATAACTGGACGGATGGGTCATGGGCAGTTGGTCTTACAAATCCAAATGGAGAGATAATCACTGTCGATGCCTATGCTTGGGATAACAACTGGATTGGATCTCATCTCAAATTCACAACTAACATTGACAATACTAGGACTATTAGCTCTCCAGGCACAGCAGACCTTGGAGTAACTGTTGGCTGTTATGATGATGGGACGCTTGGCATATACGCTTCATCTAGTAGGGGTCCGAGAATAGATGACGGCAAGACAATCACGGTGGCTGCACCAGGCGCCAGTATTTACGCTGCTTCCCAAGTTCTCTCTGAGCTTTGGACCCAGCGGAGTGGGACAAGCATGTCTAGTCCACATGTAGCTGGCGTTTTGGCTTTGATAAGACAGGCTTCTCCTAGTACGAGTGTATGGAATGACTTAACAGCGCTTACTGCAGGTGCAGGTGCCCAAGACTCACATTATAGTCCCGCAAATGATGCATGGGGGCACGGGCCAGTCGACTCCCTGTGGTCCGCTAGATATGTGCAAAGCTCTCCAATCAGCTTTGGGATGAGTCTCGCAGAGTGGGTTGGATACGAAGATATTCTAACTTCTGGAACTGACCTTTCCATTAATGGAGACCTCGATATTCAAAGTGTAAAGGTGCATCAGAGTACGGAGCAGCTAGTTATTGCTGCAACAATGAGGTCCCCTGCTGACTTTGGAGGCGACAATGTTCTGACTTTGCATTGGGACACTGATTCTGAAATAACCACGGGTCTCCAGGGTGCGGACATTCAGGTGAATCTTACAGGTGGGATTGCTACAGCATATGAATGGAATGGGTCTTCCTACTCCCCTGCTGCATTGTCTGTGGACCGATGGACTGACTCCCAGACCGCCTTCCTCAGCATTGAGAAAAGCAGCCCCAATCTCCGCGGGAGAATTTTCGTGTCAACAAGCAATCTGAGTCTATCACCTGCAGACCAGACTGGCTTTGCTGATTTGCAGGACCAGTGGCGTCCCCTTGTGTCGGACCTGACTCTTGCAACCAACTATGATGTGTTCAATGTCACAATTACAGTAGCCGATAGAGATGATCCAGTTGAGTCATTCTCCATTCATTGGAACGTTGTTGACGAGAATTACGACATTCTCAGCACGGATTTCGAGATTGGAACGCAGAATGCAACAGTTGAAGTCCAAGTGGATTTGCCAAACTACAATTATCTTCACTCAATCTTCTTCAATGTAAGCGATTCAGCATATACAGTTTATTTGCCGCCAGTTTTGCTGGCTGCAGAGATTACATCTCTTGGCATAGCGAGTGCTTTCATTGACCAGGACACAGTACGTGTTGGCCCATTTCTGATAGCGCGTGTAACTGGCGAAATTGTGGTCGAAGGCTACATTCTCGCAAATAGGGTCTGGATTGGCTTCTTACGCAATGGCAACGCCGCTGTCAACTTTACCCTAAATGGAGCTGGTGGTGTTTATTCTGTTGATATCGTTCTCTCTTCATTTGCAGCTGGCGAATATGAGGTCTATGCAGCGGCGAAGGGCATCACTGGACAATCAGTAGAGTTACATATCAGCACGCTGCTCATAGTGGAGGACTACTCTATGGTTATTCTAATAGCGTCTGGTGCTATCGGAATACTAGTCATTGTCTATTATGTGCCTCGAGCTATCTCTCGAAGGAAAGGTGATGCACGAATATGAAAATCGTAATCATTGGATACGGGCCTGGAGGTGTTGCAGCCGCAACCGCAGCCAAGACCTTCGATTCGAGCGCTGAGATTATGATTCTAACTACGGAGGTCA
>JAHQWZ010000349.1 GCA_029856425.1 Candidatus Thorarchaeota archaeon | reverse complement strand
CTCTTAATTGGAGTTTCAACGCTTTCAGCATTTGCAGAAAGGAATGTAGTTCCATCCTCTTTTGATATTGCGAGCCATCCATTCTTTCTAGTCCAGGTCAATGCAATGCCTTTGGATTTCTGCGATATCCCGCTCCTAGATACAGCCTCATCTAGCCTTGCCCGACCACCAAGCTCAACGACAGCACGAAACAGCCTGACTTCTGGAAGTCCACTCTTTGCGTATTCTAGCCCCTCATCTGTAAGGGAATATGAGGCAAACTCCTCTATTGTAAGTTCAATCAATCCTCTCTGTGAGAGTGAGTTGAGAATTGAAACAACACGTTCCTCCTTTTCACCAAGTCTTTTTGTGAGAATTCTTGATGTTATCCTCTCGCTGGCGTTGACTAATTGCTCGAGAACGGCTCTCTCTCCTTTTGTCAACTGTTCGCTCATCTCTCTATCAAAACTCCTGAGCCCTTAATAGGATGGTCGGAATGTGACGCCGTATAAATGCTGGATTCATAGAAGAAGCAATCCTTTGCTATAATAGTGTAAATTGGCGGTACATCCCTTCTTCACCTATGTATTGCATGTTCAGTTGTGTCTACCTTTTTAACTTGTCGCCAATCTCTGCTATTGTTCGCGACGTAACGTTAAAATACGGACTTTCATGGGATGACCCTGGCGGCTGCCTGACGACCACTAGTTCTTCAAGATATCCGTCAAATCAGCAGCGAAAAGAGGTGAAACAGAATGTCTGCCGAGCGTCAGAAGCTCAAGAGGAAGGTCAAACAACTAAAAGCACGTCAAGGTAGGCATAGCTCTTTCACCACACTCTACATCCCTCCTACAAAAAGCCTAACGGATGTGACCAGCTTCGTAAAAGCTGAGCTGGCAGGTGCTGAAAACATTAAGAGCAAAGCGAATAGAAAAAACGTGCAAGATAATCTCACTGCGATACTTAGCGAGCTCAATCTGATTAACTCCATGCCTGAAACAGGTATGGCATTCTTCTTTGGAATTATTGAGGAGGGCGGGACCAACGAAGAGATTCGCGAGATCGTAATACCTCCGTCCCCAATCTCGCAGTTCACCTACATCTGTGGTCGTGAGTTTATCACTGATGAACTTGAAGACATGACACTTCCCAAAAGTCTGGTCGTTATCACATTGATTGAAGGTGGTAAGGTCACTATTGGATATCTTCGAGGGAAACATATGGAGCTTGTCCGGGATGAAGATTTTTACATCATCGGAAAGACTCGCGCGGGCGGTCAGAGCGCCAAGCGGTATTTGCGCATTAGAGAGGAAAAAATGCTTGAATTCTTCAGGTATGTTGGCAGGATGTTAAAGGACCTCTTACTGGAGAACATAGACAATGTCGATGCCATAGTTCTTGGCGGAAACACAATTCGCTGTCAGGAGTTTCTAGAGAAGGGTGACTTGGACTATCGAATCCGGGAAAAGATTGCAGAAACTATTATTCCCGTCAGCATTATCGATGAAACAGGACTCTATCAGGCCATGAAAGAAGCCTCTCGTATTCTCAAAGAAACTGAGATCTATGCAGAGAGACAAATTTGGGACGGATTCATGCAGGATTTGATGAAGGGCGAGAATACTGTGGCCTATGGCGAAAATGAGGTCATGGAAGCTCTAAGAGCTGGCCGCGCTGAGACAATTATGGTCTCTGAGGACCTCAGTGACCTCATCGATTCATTATACGATGAAGTCGGCGAGTATGGCACTGAAGTGATGGTGTTCTCTGCTCAGACTGAATCTGGTGCCCAACTAAACTCGTTTGGAGGAGTTGCGGCACGGCTCCGCTGGTAAATGTTACTCCTTGGGGATGCGTGGGATCTCACGAAGCATGTCGATGTCCTCGGCCCATGCAACAAGTTCTTTCCCCATATTCTCCAAATATTGTAGGAGAATCACCTGATATCTGTGGAGGTGATGTTGCTCCAATTTCTTCTGCTTCTCGACATAGTCCGATACTCTTCGGGGAAGTCCTGCACTCCATCGTCTCACTGCCATCTCAGCTTTTCTGTCTCCCAGGACTCTCTTGGCTGTCCTTGACCTACGCTTCAACTCCAAAATCTGCTCAAGAGTCTTCTGAACTGCAATTGTAGCTGCAACAAGCTCTTTTGCATCAGCTTTCAGATTTTCATCTCTAGTCGTATAGTAAATCTCTTTGAGATATCGCTTGGCTTTGATCACGTAGTTCAAGAGTTCTCTCATCTCTTGCATGGCTTTTGTTTCTACATCTAGGGACATTACTCTTTTGCCCATGCAGCTGAATGGTTGCAGGTGCCACTCCGTCCATAGGGACAGGTCTGGCAATTCCGTATGTCGGGTCTAGCTTTGGGCTTTCTGCCCTTATACCAGACCTCGTCAAGCTTGTCCAATGCCCTAAT
>JAHQWZ010000348.1 GCA_029856425.1 Candidatus Thorarchaeota archaeon | reverse complement strand
AGGACCTTCAATAGACACTTGTGCGCTGTTCAAATCCGCTTGGACAAGACGCTGAACGAACTCTGGATCCGCACATCTTCGCCCGTTAGTGATAAGATTGACACGAAGTCCCCTCTCACGCGCATATGCAATCAGTTCGAAAAGGTCTTCTCGGAGAGTGGGTTCGCCTCCAGTAAATGACAAGCTAGGAACATGAGCATCGTCAACAATCATGTCGATGACTCGTTTCACATCATCTGTGCTCATCTCGCTTGTTTCCCTATGCGGCGAGAATGCGTAGCAGAATTGACACTCATTGTTACATCGATATGTTAGAGCGATTTCACTTAATACAGGGTACTTGATGTCACCCTCTCCGAAAGGCACAATCTTTGCAGTTTTGTACGAATAGATATTCTGATTACCCATTACCATGCTTCTTAGGTCCTCAGCAAAATCGGCCAAATCATTTAGCACCTGCTGGCCATCAGCTTCGAAATTGCTCACGAAGTGGTCTTTCACATCTATTGCTGTTGCTCCATCCAGCAGCATCCTTAGCATGACAATTCCAGTTTCATTGAGGTGCATGACTTTGTTTGGCCGGAGTATCAGAAGATTATCCTGGGGTCTGACAAAGAAATAGTCCTTTACCTCTCTCATGAAGGTAGTTATCCATTTCAGGTCCTCTGGTTTGTAGTCATACTGTGGGTGATGCATCGCTCATGAGGCCTATAATGAATGAGTCTTAAGCATTCGCCTACAACCTGAAAGGCTTATCAGCCACCATATCCGAGTAAAGGCAAGACGCCGTCAAGGAGTGTGTCATATGAGCACCGAGATTAAATTGCCATATGGAACAATAAGTAAAAAGAAGCTGATAATGCATTTCAGCGCCTTTGATATTGACCTACCAGTTATTGCAGCAGGAATTCGAGAGAGGATGGATGTCCTACGCGAGCTTGAGGTTGCCTTCTCAGGCTTCGGAACGGAGATACCAGCTGAGATGACAGATCAATCGCCAGCCACTGTCAAGGCATTCTTCGAATATGTAGGAAAAGGCTCTGAATCTGATGTTATTCTCAAGCGAGTCTATCATCTTATTTGGAGCGGCATGATTCAGGAATTTCCAGACCTTGATGAGTGGGCTGCGGCAAAGGCAGACCTGTCGAATCTAACAATCGCCCAAGCAGATGTGCTACGCGCACGTAGAGGAGAATAGTGGAGTAGCCTTTGGGATGTTCACAACCAGGATAGTTGCTCAAATGGGATTTGGGTTTGAGTCAGGCGTATGGGGCTGATGTCTTGAAACGTGGCCTACTTCTCGCATTTACATTTGGTTTCATTCTCCTAGCTGTTGCTCCTATCTTTGTGTCGGGAGCAATAGTTAGTCAGACCCCAGTAATCAATCTTGACAGCATTTACGTAGACGTGGTGGTTCTGCAGAATGGCAGAATAAATGTCACCTATTGGATAACCATTTCAGTCGTCGAGAATTCCCTGGGAGGATTCGATTTGGAGGGGATCCAAGAAACTACGATCTTTGATTCTGACCGCGCGTATGCCGAGGTGGAAGGAAATCGTTACAATTTGGTTGTTGGACAGCTCTCAAACGGATATGCTTTAGACTGGACCCCGAGGACTCAAGCAGGAGAAACGGTTACCGTTGTCTTTGGATATTTCAGCACAAACCGAGTTCTGGATATGACGACTGGAACATTCACTTTAGAGGGTTCTGGTTTAGAAATATCTGGTGATTTGGCGGTCTTCAACTGGGCTCCTGTGCAATGGAAAGTGCCTGTGGATTACGAAAATGTGAGGGTAATTTATCCGATAGAAATGCAGGCATCATGGATTACTGGCGAAGGTGGAATCACTCCTGATGGCGCGGATTATGCAGGCTATGTTGTGGACTTTCGCCAACGACTAGAAGATAACTTTGGCAGCTTCTATGAGTATGAGGAAAATAACCTCCTGGCTTATCCCTCTTCAGCATCGGCAGATCCTAGGTTCTTCAGCGTAAGCCTGGCCTACTCCAATCTAGATCCCTATGATCACTTCCGAGTATTTCATTATACCAATTGGAGTTTTTTCGCTCCTTATCTTGAGCCCGGTGCAATTGCCTATAGCACTGAAGAAAACATCAATGTAGATGCAAACACGGAGTTCCTAGTTGATGTGAACGTCTTCAATTATGGAGATGCACCGCTGGATGATGTGACTGTTACGTTATCAGTCCCCGATAACCTCACCATGACATCGGGACAGGTCTCGACTTATATCGGAATGCTTGACGGGGGAGATAACTCATTCTTGACGTACCGCTTTGTGCCCGATAATATTCCAGAGATTCTTCCTCTGACTTTCCAAATCTCAGCCTCCAATCTGAACACGAGTGATTGGGTCACATTTACTGTTAACATCTATGTACGAG
>JAHQWZ010000347.1 GCA_029856425.1 Candidatus Thorarchaeota archaeon | reverse complement strand
AGAAGGAGGATATCCGAACAGATACATGGAATGAGGTTGAGCTTCAGAGTGCATCCAACTGGCCCCAATCATTCAAAACGGATCTAATTAAAAGCCAATATATCCTGAAGGTCACTCTTGATATTCCTTGGCGATTTGACAAGATTGTAGAGATGCCAATAATCGCGGTGCCATGATATGGAATCTTGGCGTGAATCTTGTGCCAAGACTCAATTTGTAACTCTCTTATCAAGCCATGAAAACATATCCTCTAAGAATACCTCACCACCAGGTTCTTCAAAGGGCTCATGGTAGAGGTCTGGATACATCTTGAATGTCTTATCCTCAGAGGCTATGCTCTCAAAGAACTCCTTATTCATCTCGGGAATTAGAATGAGATCATCTTCACTCTGCTGAAGAATGACAGGAATTTTAATCTCATTTCCCAGATTGAAGCCTTCCTCTCGGGCTCTTAAACCCTCAGCCCCAAATCTAGGGGTGCATGTGGTTATACGCAACGGATCTTCTTTGTTTCTTCTTACTACCTCAGGATTCCGTGATATAAGGTCAAGGTTCAATCCCATATCGAACTTGCTCTTCACATTGATTTTAGATAACAATCCTGCTATTGCTCTAGTGGCTTTTCCCATCTCGAGCCTTTCAGAAACAGCTGGGCATGGAATGAGTATGCCATCCAATTGGTCTGAGTATTTTGCGGTATAATGAACTGTTACCAATCCTCCAAAGGAGTGCCCATGCATGAATGTCTTTAATCCCTCAAATCGGTCTTTCATCTGAGCAACGAAATTGTTAACATCCTCTATAATCTCGGTAAAACCCTCTATATGTCCTTTGATGCCATCGTAATGACCAAACCCTCGTAGATCAGGAGCCATGAATGCATATCCCCTATTGGCATACAACTCACCAATAAAAGATAGTAGACCACTATGCGAGCCAAGACCATGAAGCCCAATCACTAGAGCCCGGGGTTCTCCATCCGGGAGCCAACCTCGCATGAACATCTTCTTCCCATCATATCCGATGTATTCTCCTTCCTCATAATTCATCGTTAACACGATAGCATCAGAGGGATTGCCTCCTCTTTATTTTAACGGACTGGTTTGTAAGTCCACTCTGAAGGGTAAGTTCCAATGCTTGTCATAAGAGAATGAACCCCTGCAAATCACACGGGCTCGATTGAATTCTACTCCCTGGATTGTATTTGATTCAATCCTGCAAGGCCAAGACAGAACAGAGCAATGCCAATCATAGTCATGTCAACAGTCTGGCCAAGTAATGGGAGAACTATAGCAGCAACACCCATTGCCAATGCAATGGCGTACAGGACGAGCATTACAATCCTTGTTGGTGTCATTTCCGTACTCATATTCTTCAACTCTTTTGAGGTGTAAGTCTTCTATGTGGAATCCCTCCCTTAACAAAGCTTCGATAGCTTATTTTAGTTGGATAGTTCAAAGTCGCGTTGGAGAGAATAGCGGTATGGACGAGAAGACGCGAGAACAACGATTCGATGAGGTTTTTCAGATGGTGTTGATTGTCGTTGCACTATCATTTGACATATTATGGGCAATGGGACACCTACCGATTGCTGAGATAGCTGTCTTCGTCTTCATCTTGATGATATGGGCTTATGGAAATCTCAAGGGAGGCGTCTGGGAGTATCCACTTAAACTCGGTAGCTTCAATCTCGCTCTTATTCTCCTGACAAATTTCTATGCAGTTGCCGTGTTTGGTGATATGGCATTTCTAGGACTATGGGAGTTAGTGATTAGCGCGTTTGTGTTGCCAGTCATTTGTGTTGCAATCACACTCAGTTTGGTCTCCTATTTGAGAGAGTCAGTAGACCGTGAGATAACTATAGGCGTCTTGGTGGGAGGAACCATCGGATATATTCTGTCTATTAGTCTCTTGATTATCTTTACTTGACCAACCAATGAAAACTAGGGTGGAGAATAGTGCAAAGCATGAAAATCTATGTTGCAGGACCATATACGGGAGTCACGATGGAGCAAATAGAGTCGAATGTCCAGAAAGCCATAGACGCAGGGATTCATATTTGGAAGAAGGGGCACTTTCCTGTCATACCCCACCTATTACATTGGGTGGACCTCCGAGCCAATGAACTAGGAATCACAATGGACTGGAATGATTACATGCTATGGGATGCTCCATGGTTGGATTACTGTGATGCGCTGTATTTCATTTCTGAATCCAGGGGAGCACTCATCGAACTGAAGAGAGCAATAGATGAGGGCAAGATCATCTTCTACTCACTAGAAGAGATTCCTGCTGTCGAGAGAGCATCGACTTGGGCAGATGAATACAGGGATTAGTTGTAGCATAGACCTAGATGTCCTATCCTGCCATGAGCTTCCGAATTGTTAGAAGTTCCAGCCCTGTCTGCTCTTGGACTATGTCTACTAGAGTCATGTTTTGAGTCA
>JAHQWZ010000346.1 GCA_029856425.1 Candidatus Thorarchaeota archaeon | reverse complement strand
ATCTCTCCATCTTCTGGGACTTTGAGAATGTCCATGAAGACTTTGGGACTCATAGAGAAATGACAGAGAGGATTCGCGATGCTGGTGCAGTAATAAGGGCATATGCATTCGCGGATTGGACCAATCGGCGTCAGATGGCAGAGGAGCTTCATAGTCTAGGCTATGATATAATTCACGTGCCAGACAGCAGAGACAATGCAGCAGACTATAAGATGGCTACATACATCATGAACCATATGGTCCATTACCCTGAAACCACTTGCTATGTCATGATTACAGGTGATGGTGATTTCAAGCTCATTGCAGGAGCAATCCGTCAACGTGGACTGGGTCTTTGGATTATAAGCAATCCTATCATCACAGCTAGTGAGCTCACAAACTTGGCAACCAAATATTCTGACATTAAATCTTTCAGAAGAATCGCATTGGATTGCCCCGATGTCGGAGATTGCCCAGAACGTGTCCGTAGCATTTCCGAGATGCGACGAATAATGGGCGGAAAGCTCCAGGACGCAGTACAAACAATAGCAGAGGCAGGAAACAAACCAGGTATTGGCAATGTGAAATACGTCATGGCTTCACTTAATCCAAGCTTTAATGAGCGAGAGATGGGGTTCCTGAGCTGGAACGAATTCATTGGTTGGGCCGAATCCGAGGGCTATATTGTCAGAGAAGGTGAGCTTCCGGGGACTCTGCTGAAAGTCCCAGACACACTCTCAGATGAGATGTCGAAGCTCTCTAAAGAGAATCGAGAGGCATTTGACTTTCTTATTCAAGTAGTTGAAGAGGGAATTGATAAAGGCAGTCCTTTTACACTACCCAAGCTCAATGATGAGCTCCTAGAAAGAGGTCTGGATATCTCTGAGGTGGGCTTCAGTAATCTGCCCGATTTTGTTTTCTCTGCAGAATCGAGAAGCCTGGTCCGTGTAATGCCCTACGGAGATGAAGAATTAGTGGTCCTCCCATACTGCAGAGTTGATCGTATTCGTGAATGGTTTGAGAAAAATGTCAAACGCCTCTTTGGCGAGTCAGTGAATGTTCCGAAAGAGATATTCTTGGAGAAAATTCGGAACATGATTCTGGAGAACGGGAGTACCTTACCACAGATGGAAACATACCTCCAAGATGAGAAGATACGGCAAGAATATCAGAGCATCCTAGATGCTAGCGATGTTCCCTTTCTACCGCCATATCAGATGACCTTGACACACTTACTATTGGGCAAGGGTTTCAATTGTCAGGATACACTAATCAAGGTCAATGAGGAATTAAGCCCTCTAGGAATTACTATGAAATGTCCATCATAACTAGGAACTAGGAGAAATCAACGATGTCAGATGAAGCATATGAAAGACTTGCAGAAACTTTGGACAAAATCCCCAATGGATTCCCTGCAGTACCAGACAGGAGTCATATTAGACTACTTCAGTGGATTTTCGAACCGACTGAGGCTGAATTGGCAAGTCAAATGAAGCTTATGGGTGAAACCATTGAAGACCTGAGTACGCGTCTTGAACGCGACCCTGATAGGCTGATAGAGTTGCTCGAATCCATGGCGCAAAAGGGTCAGATTCGGGCCTGGAACTCAAGCACTGGAAGAAGATATGCCCTGATTCCCTTTGCTGTCGGAATTTACGAGGAACAGCTGGGAAGAATGGATGAAACATTCGCCAAGCTCTATGAGGACTATTATAATGCGGCAAAAGGAATTGGAGACATGTTCAAAACCGAGCCCCCAATCTTCAAGGTTATACCTGTCAATAGAGCAGTGACCACTGACCTTGAGATTCATCCCTATGAGAAGGCTGAAACTCTGATTGAGAACGCGAAGTCTTGGGGCGTAAGGGAGTGTATTTGCAAGAAGCAGAAGAATCTGATAGACGAGCCTTGTAGTTATCCAACTTCTGTCTGCATCATGTTTGCTCCTAAAAGAGAAAATGCGTACGATAATGATGAGCTCACAAGAGTTGTGTCTAAAGAGGAAGCCCTAAAGATTCTGAAAGACTCAGAGGAGGCTGGGCTAGTCCATTGCAGCATGAACATTCAGACTGGGCACTACTACATCTGCAACTGCTGCACGTGCTGTTGTGGTGTACTCAGGGGACTCACACAACATGACCAACCGTACGCTTTCGTCAAATCGGGCTTCTTGATTGAGGTTGACAATGATCTCTGCACAGGATGCGGTACCTGTGTAGATAGATGTCAGTTTGCTGCTCTAGATGTACCCGAAGACCTCTGCACTGTGAATACAGATCGTTGCGTTGGCTGCGGGGTATGTGCCATAACGTGTCCTGAAGGCGCTCTTCAACTTGTAACACGACCAGACAGAGGAGATAAAGTACCACCGGAGAAATTCATGGACTGGATGACTGAGAAGGCTATAGCCAGAGGCGTGGATCCGTCTGAGCTATTATGAGAACGCATCATTTCGACAATCAGACA
>JAHQWZ010000345.1 GCA_029856425.1 Candidatus Thorarchaeota archaeon | reverse complement strand
ATCATGGCTTCAGCTAGTTCTCTGGGGAAGATTTCTCGAGTGTTGATTCCCTCCCAGGCCTCTGCACTGAACATTTCCTTCATGTACTTGTTAGCATAAAGCATGTTTGACTCTTCATCCTTGATGAAGACAGGTCCTGGGATATTATCTGCAAAGACCGCAAATCGCTCCTTGCTCTCTCGAAGATTGTTTTCCATTTCTTTACGTGCTGTGATATCGCGAACGACTGCAACAATGCTCTGCTCATCTTCGTGAAGAGTCATGCTTGCCGAGAACCAGAGGGTCTGACCTCTAATCGTGAGTCTATAGTCCATTCTTTCCGCTTCTTTTCTTTCTCTCACCTTATTGAAAGAAGCTAAGAAGGACTGTGCCAAGTCCTTCGGGAATATGTCTTTTACATTCTTCCCGAGGAATTCCTCAGGTGGGGCTATTAGTAGTCTACTATCAGCAGCAAAGTACTGTGTATTGTTGTTGTCTTTATCGTAGACAAACACCATGTCCTCCATTGCATCGACAATGGTTCTGTATTTCTCTTCAGAAGCTCTCAGTGCATCTTCAAATTCCACGCGATGTGAAATATCGGAAATTGCCACCATCACTCTGGATAGGTCCATCTCTCCTTCAATAATAGGAACTTTCCATGTTATTCCTGTATGTAGATGCTTGCCCTTCAAAGTAACTTCTTTGCTTTCAAATTGAAGCCGATCCGGCCCTCTATTCCAGATCGCTACAAGCTCTTTTGTCAAACCCCCGTATGTTTCATCGGTAAAGATTGTGTCAAGATTCTCAATAAGCTGGGCTTTGTTGTCTGCCTCATACATGTCAATGGATCTAGAATTCACATCAATGACTTTCACAAGCGAGAGCGCATGTTTTGCTGCCGCAGGATTCTTGTGCAAATACTCACCCAGGTCGGTAACTCCGACGCTACGCAATGAATCTAACCAAGTCTTCACTTCTGTGAAGTCTTGTTCCCATAAGGATACTGGAGAGTTATCGAACAAATTCCTGTATCTCTGTTCACTATTACGAAGAGCCTCATCTGCGTTCCTTCTCTCTGAAACATCTCTTATCAGTGATTGATACCCTGCAGGCTCTCCATCCTCAATTAGAATTGTGTTAGTGATATGGAAATGGAAGACACTTCCATCTTTCCTAATTCCTCTTGCTTCAATACCTCCCGGTACAGTTTCCCCCCTCTCTTGGCTCTCTCTATAGGTTTTCAAGATGACGGGGAGGTCCTCAGGATGCACTAGATTTCCAAAGTTTGTGCCTTCAATCTCCTCTCGTGTGTATCCAAAAATACCTGCTCCGATATAAGTACACATTGTTATGGTGCCAGTCTTGTCAGTCCTGTACACGCCATCCGAGAGATTTTCAAAGAGAAGCCGATACCTTTCCTCATTCTCTCTTAGTGTCTGTTCTGCTGCCATCAAAGGTTCATAGAATGGACCTGAAGCGGGGCTAACAATAAAAAAGGCACATTTGCCACAATCTTCAGTTGCTGAAATCACGCCTGCTGATACAGTGGAGGGAACTGTATCGCCTGACTTGGTCTTCCAGCTTATCTCGTGTGTTTCTACATCTCCTGAGATAATTGATGGAATTACTTCTTCTATCGAATATGGATTATCATCGTGGACAAAGCCAATGATAGACTTCCCCACAACGTCCTCTACTGAGAGCCCAATGATGGCTGCAAACTCAGCATTGGAATGTACAGCTATCAGACTCTCATCTACTACCAGAAAACCATCGCTTATGTGGTCTGAAAGAACTCTACTAGAGAGTACGTCCGACCAGGACCTCTTTTGCATTGTGCGCACCCCACCCGAAGTTGTAGTCTATTCTTACTCCGGTGCATTTTGTTCTTGAGAACTAGGAGGATGACTGGCGTATCATCTCTCCAGAACGGTCCCTATCGTTCCCGAGTAAAATTCGAAGCCTTTTTGACTTTCTTGTTATGGTTGTTATTAATTGCTCAAATCAGGAGTTCAGGTTTCTTGATGATTCTCTTAAACAGCTTTTGATCATAGAATGGAGCTTGTCTGTTCAGACAAGCCACAACAGCGCATCTGCTACAGACGTAATCTACTACATCATCAATAGTTGGATTATCACCGATGCCTTTCCTTATCTCATCAGCAGTAGCCCCGAAGAAAACAGCTTTCTTGCTTGCGACATTTTCGAAGACAAGTGTCTGAAGTGTCACGAGGAATGCACGCGGGTCCTCTCGCTTTTGCCACAATCGATGAACAAGATTGATAGTAGCAGCAATATCGCAGCTAAGCTCAAAATGGTCTTTAGCCCACCGCTTCTCAAATCCCTCTTCGACAATGCCCACTTCCCACATAGGAAACATCTCGAGGCCATCAGGTTTCTCATGATTCATAATTTCCTCAACAATTTTCCCACCAATGCGGTCCTTTCCATACCAAATCGGCATACCTCTTGGTACATGAGAAGGCCGCCCACAG
>JAHQWZ010000344.1 GCA_029856425.1 Candidatus Thorarchaeota archaeon | reverse complement strand
ATGAGTCCTAAGTAACAATCACGTCGGGAAACGTTGACACGACAATATCCTTGAGATACCTCATGCTCCGTGACTCTGCTGCCGCCAGGACCTTCTTCAACAGACTCCGAACCTCATCATGGCGTCCCTGTTTCCTGCGAAGACTTGCCCTGAGGATCAAAGAACGAGCAGCAACGCCAGGAAAATCGTTCGTCTTTGCATGTTCTTCTAGCTTCTCCATCCAAGGACCAGAAGAATCGGCATTGATGTCAATCGATTCTGGCGAGAGTCTTTCAATCTCAATCTCCACAAGGTTGAGTAGACATATGTTCTGCAACAAGGGAACAGGATCTTGTTCTATACTCCTTAGAACTTCTTGAAAGAGGTGAATGGCACTATCATGATGATTCTCTGTTTTATCAAGAATACCCTCCACAATTTGTGTCCATCTTAAGGCCTTGACTGACCCTGATTTCGTTGCCAACATCTTTGATCGCTCAAGCTCGTCTTTTGCTTCGTCAGTCCGGCTAAGATTGATCAAGGCCCATGCCTTCTGTGCATGTGCGTAGGAAGTCCATCTTCTATGAGAATCAATAGTTCTGAATGCGGGTTCAACGAATTCTAATGCTTTCTCTCCATTTCCAATCTGATTATAATGTGAAGCGATCACAGTGTTCACTTCGGCTGTCGGAAGAGAGAGCGACTCAATAGCTGCGCGGCATTGAAGCTGGTGTTCAATCGCAGCATCCAACTCTCCCCGGAGTCCCATTGTATGACCTAAATGATGTTGAATCCATGCAATACCATGTCTGTACCCCAGATGCTCGCTGAGTTCTTGTGCTGACATTACAAGATTGCTTGCTTGTTTCACGTCTGTGTGCTTAATAGCTTGAGCTGAAAGCAATAGGAGGTCAGCAACCAGAAGTTGATCATCATACTTTCTCGCCAAGACAAGTGCTTTGTTGTAAACCTCTATTTCCTCAGTTATATTGCCCCCTATTCGAAAGTCCCAACCTTGAATTAAGAATAGGTACGCTTTGAAGTACTCCAAGTCCTTATTGGTGTTCACACTCTTGGTGATTGTTTCTATAGGTTTAACATCAATATCACACTCAGGATAATCAGATATAGCATTTGATCTCCACAACAGGTAAAGATGAATTGCAATCCAATCGTTGGGGGCTGCTTTGATGGCTCTCAATAGGGATTGTTTCATCTCATCCCAAGTTATCATCTGACCTCTTAGATTTCGTGCCAATAGTATTAGCGGTTCAGCCAACTCAGGTATCTTTCCAGCCGTTTCAAGAGTCTCAAGCACAGTGAAGTTGCTACTCGCTAAAGCAAAATAGCATGCAAAATACTCTGCCAATGGATTTGTAGACTCAGAGCACACTCTATCACAGAGTCGTTCTGTGAAGTCACCAAAGTTCTCTGCCTCTTCCATCACGGACTGCAGTATATCCCGTGTTTCATCATCGGCATGTGGAAAACACATGGTTATGGTCCCAAGTGGTTTCATTCCTGACGCCCTCTGGTTTGCAGAATTGGTATTGTTTAGCTGACCCTCTACATCAGTCTTTTGTCATTCTGCTAGCAAGGTGCCAAATCAAGTCCATATCCGGTTCACAGTGTATATCTATGTCGGTCTAGAAATTCCTGACGCTTGGATCTGTTCCAAGAGCTCAAAGATTGGGCATAGCCAGTAATTCTGCTAATGATATCAACACCTACTCGTCCACATTTAGGACAAGGAATCCGGTCGAGGTCTTCTACTCTAGCGAATCGAGCTGACCTCCAGTCAATGCCTTCCTGATGGAAACAGGCGGGACAGGCCATAATGTCCTTTGTAAATGCCCAGTATGCTGAGAGCGTATCCTTAGCTATCTTCATGTTTAGAGCCCAGAGGGCGTCTGGGTCAGGATTTGCTTCACCCAGGTAGACATGGGTCAGGGCGCCACCGTCCATCATTGGATGGAACATCCCTTCCTTCTTGATGCGATCGCTTAGAGGTAAGTCTGCACCTACATAGAGAGCAGTAGAGTTTGTGTAATAGACATTGGGCGAGGCACCTTTGAGATATTTGCGAATACCAGGATACGCCTTGTAGTCCTTTACTGCAAGACGACCAGCGGCGCTCTCGGCGGGTGTGCGAGTCACACCGAAGTGAAGACCAGTATCATTCTGAAACTCCTTAGCACGTTTCTTTAGATGCTTCAATACTTTGATTCCAAACTTTGTGCCATCACGCTCGTGGAGGTGCTGGTCAGTCATAATCAAGGCCATCTCTTCAAAGCCTACAGTACCCAACAGGAACTCTCTTTTGTTCATGTCAATCAGTGGGTCGCCATTAGGCTTTGGTTGAGTGTAAAAGGGAACTGAGCCTGATGCGATGAGTCTATCCATAAGCATCTTCTTTTCGAGGATGACTTGCATCGAAAGGTCAAGATATTCATCAATCTTGGCAAAGAATCGGTCTTCGTCAGAACGTCCAATGTAGGCTGCACGACCAAAGTTAGGTG
>JAHQWZ010000343.1 GCA_029856425.1 Candidatus Thorarchaeota archaeon | reverse complement strand
GTAATATGGGGCCATCAAGAGCGGCTAGAGCGGCGAACATCAAAGGTTTGCTTCCTGGACCGACAACAATCTGTTCAGGCGCGTACTGCAAGCCAAACATTTTCTGATAGAAACCTGAAATCTCTTCACGGAGCGGAGGAATTCCTTGTGTAGAGAGGTATTTCTGACGCCAGGAATTTTCGCACAGAGCATCGCGAACAAGCCGATGTACAGGAAAAGGAGACTCTCCAAATCCTAGATGAAGGATTTGTTCGCCACGTTCGCGAAGTAAAGTGATGAGTTCATTGATTGCTAATGTTGCTGATGACCTGAGTTTCTTTGCTGAGAATGAAACATCCATTTTCTGCACACCTATTTCCTTCCACGTAATTACACGAGTGGTGAAAGCAAGGACAAGAAGGGAATGCAGTAGCATAATCAGAAATAGGTTCCTACGTTATAATTCCAGAAATGACTATTCTGTTCATTTGGAGTGCTCTGATATTACGATTACAATGACGAAGTGACCATCAAGATGGAACTTCCGAAGAAAAATGGATGAGAGGGCTGAATGAACCAGCCCTCAGATGATCCCTAGTAGTCCTTGGACTCCCTCGCCGCCCATCGCCGATAGCTGCTCTTTGGCTATTTGTTCGTAATATTGCTTGATGATAGACACCATCAGGAGGATACCAGTACCACTGGCAAGCGCTCCCATGACATCCGCAGCTGCAGCTAGGACTCCTACAAGGAAACCACCTAGGCTTGCCACAATTGGGATGTAGCGTTCAAGCAGTCTTTCAAGGACCTTCTCGCTTCTCCTGAAGCCTGGCACGATGTAGCCGGAGTTGAGGAGCTGGCGTGAAACATCACGCGGCGCGATACCGCTGATATCCACCCAGATCTTGGAGAAGCCCCAACAAAGCAGGATCATCAAGAAGGCATAGACTGCTACATGAAGTAGTCCGTCTGGTGGCGCATCTGGTCCAAAGACTGAAAAAAGCCCTTGAGGAGGTGTTACATAGCGGCTGAGTCCCCATGTTGCTATCATTCTAGCACTATCTGGGTCTTGCTCGAAGGTGCCAATAAGATTGAGGAACGGATTCGTTCCACTCGAGTTGAAGTTCGTGTAGATAATCTGTCCGAAGAACAGGATATTCGCAAACAGCGCTTGAGCTAGAATGACCGGGATGTTCGATGTATAGAGCAGCTTGATGGGATATCTCGCCTTCATGCCTCTGTACTTCGCATATTGGAGAGGTATCTCAACTCGTACTGTTTCCATCCAGATGACGCCCAACATGATGACTATTGTGATGATGAGTGTGAATATGCTGGGCGTGAGTCCATCTCTGACAAGCAGCCATCCCCATCCGACCGCGTCACCTGCATCAGTGCCAATATTCAGCCACCTTAGCGTGTTTGCAATGAGAGCAGCAATGATGCCCTTTGGCAGGTTGGTGCCTACATTTGGATTGGGATTGTAGCCTGGTGGGGCTGCAGCCTCTAGGTCAATGAAGTTTAGTGCGTTGAACATCACTTGGCCTGCAACATTGGTCATAATGAACAACGATACCCCTGAGCCAAGACCCCAGCCCTTCTGGACAAGCTCATCCATGAGGATTACGATGATGCCTGCGATGAACAGTTGCATAAACACAATCACTGAGGCCTCCGGTGTCAAGGCGCCATATGCATTACCGACGATGTACGCAATTGCCTGGAATGCCGTCATGAACATCGCTAGGACCTTCTGACCACCAGTGAATAGGGCCCTGTCTTCCGAATCACCAAAGTCCACATCGATAATCTTCGACCCTGAGAGTAGCTGCATCACTAGTCCTGCAGTGACTATCGGTCCAATTCCTAACTCCATCAGGGTTCCGCGTGTGCTTGCGAGGATGACTCGCAATGCCCATAGATAGTCAGTTCCAACTGTCTTGTCCACTCCGTATAGAGGAATGTGGCTCATTAGAAGGAAGAGGATTAGAATCACTATAGTCCATACAGCCTTTTCCCTAAATGATACCTCTCTCTCTGGAGCTTTCACTTCAGGCATTATCCGGACAAAGGGTGATAATGCCCTTAGGAATGTAGACGTCAAGTTTTCGTCTCCTGCAGGTTTTTCGACCGAAAGTTAGAGGTCAACACTTAAAGCTTAGGGTCTTGCTTAGAGTGAGTCCCCTGAGTATCAGAATTTTTTATGTTCTTGATTTGCATTAGCAGAATCGAGGAGATTCTTGAGTTCTAATGAAAAGAAATCAGTAATCGATGCTAGAATTATCAGTCATGAATCTGATAGCAAACAAGAGATAGGCTGTTTTGTCTGCATTATATTTTTGGTGATTTTCACAATTGTAATCGGAGGCAAATCTCTTAGTGTTAATAATCCCGAAGCCTCTATTGTAGCAGTACTGGTAGCGGGTTTGCCAACACTTATCCACGCGATTCTATACGTGGGATTGCAGATGCGAAAGATTGTCTTATCAAAGGACTGAAGCGTCGCCCTGAAATTCAGTGG
>JAHQWZ010000022.1 GCA_029856425.1 Candidatus Thorarchaeota archaeon | reverse complement strand
CCCGACTATCAAGATCACTCCAATCCAATCAGCAACATAATCAAATGCAGGCACGAGCAAGCTGAAGGCTGATGCTGCAAGCATTACCCCAGCAGCTATGCCCATCATAATATCTAGGGTCCTTCGACTGAAGCTTTCCTTTATGAAAATCGGCAAAGCACCAAGACCAGTCGCTCCCCCTGCAAGCAGGCTCGCCAGAACGCCTAGTGAGATGGGATCTGTGAACAGTTGCATGAAATCAGAAATATTCCACCTCCTCTTAAGGAGTCTGTAATCGGGAATCATTGGAACACGTGTTCCAAAGGAATAGCGGGCATGGTAGAACTAAAATCATGCATCGATTATTAGACATGTGTAGGGATTCTGATGATTAGCAGGGAGATGCGAGTGTTCTTTGGATTTATCATCGTATTCTTTATTGTCTTGATATCAGGAATCGTAGTCTTTGCCATCACATCTCTACTACCTGTTTCTGTTCCAATCCTGGACCCTCTCTCACCCAGTGAAGATTCTGTAGATCACAGTGTAGAAACAATCGAGGCTGGGAATCTATTACTGAATGCGACGGCAGAATATTCTGGTACTATCCCACATCAACCACCGATTAACTTCGATATGCGTCTAGCAATTAATATCACCAATACTGGTAGCAGTGACATCGATGATTTTCGAGCGTGGAAAGCAAGTGTCTTCTATTCAGACTCAGAGCTGTTCTATACCTTCAGTCTTAGTCCTGATGGGAATTCTACTATAGCCGCAGGTGATAGCATCACACTCTACTTCAATAATAAAGGGGGACGGAATCTTTATGCATCATTCTGGCCATTTGACGAAATCTACACTCGAATACGCGTCACATTTGACGTTGACAGAGAAGCTATCCTTACGACGCCTCTTTCATTTGGCGATTTCGCAATTGAATAGTGTGCTACAGAATTAGATGGTGGGCCCGTCGAGATTTGAACTCGAGACCGACAGGTTATGAGCCTGCTGCTCTACCAAGCTGAGCTACGGGCCCTGTGAATACGACAAACAACACTCACGCTTTGCATTTTTGATATTAAGGTTGCGAATACCTGACATATTTGCCCGCGCATTCAGACAAGTTTCTCCGACTTTAAATCAGAGTGGTAGGAACGCACAGGAAACTCTGCCGGGATTAACCAATGATTCTGCTCTTCACATCTCAACATTGCACATGGTGTGATATCGTTAAGAACATGATAGAGGATGAGAGTACAGATCTAGGTTGTAGAGAACCACTCTTTGAGGTGAATGTGGAACACCATAGTCATATCGCTGAGGCCTACGGTGTCCTGATGGTGCCAACTCTAGTATCTAGGAGCAATACGCTTTCAGGGGTTCCATGTCAGGATGACCTTCGTGCATTCCTGTTGCGGTCACTCACTGAAACTATCGCGGAGAGGAATGAGGGTAGAGCCGCGAAAGCAATTCGCTCTGCACCAAGGAAGTTTGAGCTTCGAGCTCTGTTGAGGACATCTGTAGTGAAACCTCTGACGGCTTCTGCTAAATGAGTCGACTATCAAGGACTGCTGCGCAATCTTAATAACAGCATGTCCGAGTCCGATGCTCCAATGCCCCGGTAGTGTAGTCCGGCCCAGCATCTAGGCCTTTCGAGTCTAAGACCCGGGTTCGAACGAGTTGATGATTTTTCATCTCTTCGAAAATCCCGGCCGGGGCACCATTTTCTCTCTGTGTTATTCTCAAGGCTAGAACCGTATCAATGCTAGTGTTTAGTATATGCGCCCCAAGAGCATGAAACCTGCTTTCGGTAGCTCGGAATGAGTGAGTAGAGAAGATATCTACAGGAAGCAGAATTCGTATCATCAAGGTGAGATTGTAGTTTGAATGCAATTGTAGCAGCAGTTGATCTCAGAGAGCATAAGCAGGACTCTGTAAAATATGCGTGCAATCTCATTGGTGGAATTGACGATATCGATGTTTCAGATCGCGAGGTCGTAATCAAGGTGGGTGTGTTTTACCCTGAAAGCGGATGGTATTCCACAGTCGAAACTGTTGAGAGCATTATCAAGGCATTCTCACATGCCCCGAGAAAGTACCTAGTTGAAACCGACAACTATCAGGGGACTGGTACTGAAAGACTAAAGGTGTGGGAGTCTTTATTCTCAGATACTGTAATCCCTGTGAACCTCTCTGACGAAAACGAAACCAGTCCAGTCAAGGTTCCGAACCCAATCAGAGAAGTAGTCATCGACCTTGCAGAACTAGTCTTGAAACCTCGCGTCTTTGTCAATACGCATGTAATGAGAACCTATGAGAAGGGAAGCATTCTCAAGAACCTCTTCGGTCTTCCGCCCACTAGAAAGAAGGTACAGTATCATAAGAATGAGATTTTCTTCAACCTCCTAACAACGCTCTATGAGGCTATTGGAGGCATCGACTTATCTATCCTGGATGCTACCTACTTCTCGAAGTTCTCCAAGGGGAAGGGAGCGAGAACTCGAACTGACATTCTCTTTGTTGGACGTGATTCTGTAGCAGTAGAAACTGTTGGCTTCCATTTCGCTGGCATCAAAGCACAAAAGAACCAGGTGATTCAGTCATTCGTTGAGAGAGGACTAGGAATTGGAGACCTTGATAGAATAGAAGTCGTTGGTGTTCCCATTGACAAGCTCGAGCGCAAGTTTGGAGAAGCAAGAAGAGCACTTGAAGCAGAGATAGATTCGACACCAGAACCTTGGTCAGCATCAAAGGCAGTGGATGGCCTCATCAAAAATGGCTACTTCAAGTTACCCAGTAAGAGAACAATGTCAGAAGCAATTGCAGCTCTCAAAAAAGCAGACCCTAGAGCTGAGAACAGAGATCAGATGATCTACACAACCATGAAGCAACGTTTCGACAAGGGGATGCTAAAGGGTGAGAAAGGAGAAAATGAATGGACCTTTTGGACTATCTAGTCAAGAGATTCAGTTGACCCCGTTCAAGCGCGCTAATGATTGATTCTGATTCCATTTGCACACTATGTGATTTTAAGAAGCATATTGAAGTCTGCTGATTCATACGAGTGGGTCAGCGCTCCTGAAGATATGATATCTACTCCACTCTGAGCATAATCTTTGATGTTGTTCTCATTTATACCGCCGGATGCTTCCAACAATACCTTGTGTCGAATTTCCCGTTGGCTCAATACTTGGTGCACTCCTCCTGCGTCTTGGGCTGTGAAATTGTCTAGGAGTATGATATCAGCACCCGCTTCTATAGCCTCAATAGCCTCCTGAAGTGTACGGACTTCACATGATATCTTTTTGCTGAATGACACCCCAGCTCTTGCAGCCTTGACAGCCTCACGTGCACTTCCAATTACAGCAATGTGATTGTTCTTGATCAAGACCATATCATCAAGTGCATAGCGATGGGTGTCTCCGCCCCCTATCTGTACTGCTCTCTTCTCGAAGTACCTGAAGCCTGGGGTTGTCTTTCTTGTGGCTGCCACACGTACTTTTGGATTCATCTCTCTCGCAGCTTTAACTATTCTATAGGTCTTTGTTGCTATTCCACTCATTCGCTGGATGATATTGAGACAGACTCGTTCCACTCCTAAAAGAGTGCGTGCAAGGCCTCTCAGACTAACTATGGGTTCTTGAGGGCCCACCCAATTTCCTTCGAAAACAAATTCCTCGTAATCCAGGCCTGTGAGTTCAGCGATTGCAATCGTTTCCTTGACCCCTGCCAGTACCGCCTTACTCTTTGCGTAGATTGTTGCAGAGCCTAATGCATCCTCAGGTATTGTTACAGTGGAGGTCAGGTCCCCTGTTCTGATGTCTTCCTTTAGGAATCCCTTAAGGGTTTCAATCACATCTGATGGTAGGTTGTTCACAACATCACACTCCTCTAGCATCTGGGATGCTCTGGGTTCCTTACGATGCCTTTTCTGGGGGTGGTTTCCCCAAATATCTCTGCTTGAAACGACATGAATTCGACTTCAGGATTCTTCCAGAGGTCCTGTGGAAGTCCGGCCTTATTGCAGGTGTGCTCCAGAAACGTCCTCACATCCCATCCATATTGTACTGGGACTTGTGGAAGCAAAAGCCCGCGCATCGTGCCGCTGCTAGCAATCAATCCATCCCTCCCTATTTGAACGAGATTCAAGAGATTCTCTGGGCTGGAGTATTCTAACTTTTGTGGTGGAGTGAGAACGCTTAGGTCAACAATGACTTGGTCGAGCTCCGCAGGACTCATTGGCCTAAATCGATAATCATGGACCGCTGCATCAACTGCTGAATCGATGGTAGCTTCTATCAGTGGTTGTGTTGGATATGGACGGCCAATACACCCTCTAAGCCTGACATGCTTGTCTTCCAACAGATTGAGTGTCACGAACACCCCCGACTTTTGCCATAGTTTGGGCGGGGCATCATCGGGGGGGATGGGCTTCGAATTATCAAGTACGTATTCATCGACTGCCTGTCTTGCCAGTTTCACAAGAAAAATTCCTTCTTCGTCAGAATATGCATGGTCCAATCCATGTCCACCATCTTTCTTTCAGCACATCTTGCCGATTATGCTTTTCGCAGCTACCTCAAACGCCGCAAGGGCACTCTGCCAACGACACCCGGATCAGTGAAGAATCCGCCATAGCTGTAGACTAGCTCGCCGCCAACGATGGTGATGACAGGACGCGCCTTTACACTCCTGCCTTCAAATGGAGTAATTTTCGCCTTGGAGTGAAAATCTTTACCACGAATTTCCCAGTTCTCCTTTGAAACAACAGTGACATCTGCATCATAGCCTTTGGCAAGGACTCCTTTGCCTGCAATACCAAGAATTCTGGCAGGGCCCGAGCTGCAGACTCTGAGATAATCCAACCAAGATACCTTTTCCTCGAAGACAGCTGTCAGCATTAAGGGCACTATTGTTTCAAGTCCAGGTATGCCTGAGTCCGCATCCATAAACGGAAGTCTCTTCTCGAAGGTTTCATGAGGTGCGTGATCCGTCACAACACAATCAATCCCGCCGGTTGAACAAAGCACTTGCTGAAGGACCTCATTATCATGGGGCGACCGCAATGGAGGAACCATTTTGGCCCTGCCATCATCATGAGAGAACTCTCCTCCACTCAGGAAGAGATGATGCGGTGTAACCTCCGCAGTAATTGTATCTTCAGCACGGTTCTCCAAAATCAATCGGGCAGTCGCACCGCAGCTGACATGACAGACATGCAGTCTACTTTCATAGACCTCAGCCTTTACTGCCAGAAATTGCTTTAGGGATTCAACTTCGTTTTCGCAGCTGTGAAGTCGAAAGAATTCATCATGTGTCTTTGGCCTCTCTCTCTTCTCTGTTGAGGCTGGGTGAAACAACAGCGGGATGCCATACTTGGCCGATAGTTCCATACATTCCTTAATACGCTCCTTAGTATAGCGTGTGCCTTCAGTCAGTGGAGCATGCGGATACACCTTAAATCCCAGAATGTGGGGTAGCCAGTCTTGGCTCACATCACTGACTATCTTTGGGATTCCAGCGTAGAAACCCACGTTGACATATCTTTTCTCCCTAGCTATGGCTATCTTCTCCTCCAAATCATTAAGAGTAACAGTTGGAGGGATCGAGTTTGGCATATCGACGACAGAAGTAACACCACCAGCAGCAGCAGCCATAGTTCCTGTAGAATACTCCTCCTTGTCTTCCTGTCCCATGTCTCTCATATGAACGTGAATATCAATCGCACCAGGCAGAATATAGAGTCCTTCACAATTGATTTTTTCAGATGCGAGGGGTTCAAAGCCCGGCTCATATATACCCTCAATTATGCCTGCATCTATTGTAACTGAACGGATGACTTCTCTGCCGTCAAGTATCACAATCCCTCTCTCTAGGATACTATCTACAGGCATGTTTCTTCCTTCATCACGGCACGATATGATTGTGTCGCCGAACGATTATTCCTTAATTTCCGGGACCTTGAATTTGTTTGCGACGAAGCGAGTTAGATCAGTTGAACTGATAATGCCTATGAGTTTGTTACCCTTACCTACTACTGGCAGTGTATTCAGATTCGCATCCTTCATTTTCTTAATAGCAATAGCAAGGGGATCTTCTGGAGATACTAACGGCGGCTCCCTTATCATGGCATCTACAACTCGTATCTGCCTGACTTGGTTTCGGCGGTGCTTATCGGGAACTTCCTTGCTGAATCTAGCCATCGCCTCAGCCACAGCCCTCTCAGTGAGTAATCCCAACACCCTTGCACCATCAGTGACCGGGAGTCCTGAGTATCCTTTGTCGAGCATTTCACTCCTCGCTTTCACCAGACGCTCCACCGGGTTGACAACAAGAATATCTTCCGTTGTCATTAGGTCTTCTACTTTGATATCCTCAAACTTGGCCACAAGAGAGCATAGCTCTGTTTTTGAAATCACACCAACGAGCTTTTCATCCTTGTCAACAACAGGACATCCACTCATACCTCTATCAACCATGAGCTGAGCAATTTCTGTGACTTCGTCGTCTGGGGATACGGTAATTACGGTGTCAGTCATCGCGCTTGAAACATGTAATCTTCCTATTGAAACAGCAACTACCTTACTAACACTAAGCCTGTCTGCGATATCTGCATAGGTGAGAATGCCTTTGACTGTACCATTCTCTGTAACAATTAGTCTATCCACACGCTTCTTATCAAGAAGTTCAAGAGCGTATGATAGCCTCCGATCTTTGTCGATCGTGACTGGTTCTGCCATAATTTGACTTACTTCCAATATACAATCCTCCTATCACCGTGCTTACCGGATTGAATGCACACCTATAGTTGGCCAACTAGCTCCGACACTCATCACATAGATATCTTCCATCTGAAAGAGCCAATTCGGTAGAGTACTCTCCACAGCTGTCACAAACACCACCATATGCGATTAATTCGTCTTCATCCTCATCCTCGACTCGAGTCGCAGTATCTGAACGGAGCCTCAATGATTCCATAAGCACGTTAATGAGTTCTGGTGACCAGCGCAGAATATCTCTTGAAGTGATTATTCCAGCCAATGAGTTGTTCTTTAACACTGCTACTCTACGGATATTTCCATGGGCCATTATTCTCATGGCTTCAGTCAGGGGGGTATCTGGTGTGACATGAACAAGAGGAGAACTCATCACATCTTTGGCTTGGGTTTTCTTTGGGTCCTTATCCTCTGATACAACACGTCTAACGATATCGGACTCTGTTATGATACCTAGTGGCCGACCCTCATCAGAGATTATAATGGATCCGATATCCATTTCATTCATTGAGTGTGCCACCGCGTGCACACTGGCATCTGGTGGCATTGTAACTACATTGACAGACATTATCTCTCTCACAGACATTGAATGTGAAGGGTCAGACATCAGCTATTACCTCGGCGCATCAGAAAGTTGGTTAACCACCCAGTGTATCTAGGCTTTAGGGTGCTTTCTTGACTGAATCAATCCCGATGGAATTTAAACGTGTCTGTGTTGCTTGCTACGCTTCGTTTAGTTATAATTGGCGTCTCTTATTGTCAGAAACCAAATCGCCTCCGCCTGCAGGCAGGACGCGCATCATATCTTCTTGAGGAATCTGTTCGATTAGATGTTTCTTGTCCTCAGGTACTAATTTCTTCAGTTCATGAAGAATTTCTTTCACAAGCTGACCTTTCTTCTCTTTGCTCGGGATAATCCTCACAACATAATCTGTATGAGCTGACAATGCTGAGGGTGGTCCCGACACGGGAATTACATCTTCATCCTCAATCATCACGCCAACTGCGAGTTCCACTGGGACTCTCCGAATATAGTTTTTCGAGCCATAAATCATGACGGCTCCTGATGGTAGATACTCACCAGATGGTGGAGTGAAGCTAACCTGCTCCGGATTGACCCAATATGCATCACCTGATGAAAGACCATCCTGCCATGCCCGAGAGAAGGTAACAGCGAACTGTGCAGCCTCGGTGAGGGTCTGTTCTCTTGGAGGCTCACCAGACACCTTGACAACAATATAGGGCGCTCCATGGAGTGCAGCATGGATAAAGACATCGCCTGCCTCCATCTGTCGTTTTGCAAGTCTTTCATTGCTCTTTGCATCTCTTCCTCCGATGACGAGAAGACCCTCAGAGGACAAAAACCAGCGGAACTTCTCATACCAACGTTTCTTTCTAATTCGAACAGGGACTTTCACCTCTGTTTCAGCCTTGATAGTTTTCGCCTCAAGTTCCTTCAATTTTGTCAACGTCTTCTCGATTTGTTTATGCGCTCCTTTGGTCTTTGCCTCCGATTTCTTGGCCTGTTCATATGCTAGCGAAGCATTGTCCTGTGCGCTCTTTCTGATGTCGAGACTCACATCAATATCATCAAGCTTCACCATAATCTTACCTTGGGCGGGTATTATCCTTTCAATAATGATTGCTGAAGCTATCCCTTTCTTTTTCCCTTCATCTATCCTAGTTATGATTTCTGCCCAAGATAGGGCTCCTGATCTTGCGCTTGAGATCGTATCTAAGACCTCTTGCACCATCTGAAAGCTGTTGTATATGGCTTCTCCAGCCAGTCTCAAGTTGGCGGCTTGGGCTTCTAGCCGTGTGATTCCTTCTCTTTGTTTCTCAATTATCTTCTCTAATCGTTTGCGTTCTTTCACGTGAGCCTCAAGAACCTCTTCGTCTTCAAGTTCCATATCAGACACGCCAAAGAAGTTGTCAATTGCTTGACTGAACGTGGAGAACGTTGTTGTGGGTAGACCGTTATAGACCTCGAACACGAACGGGACAAATGCAACTTGTTCTTCTACATCTTCGTCATCTAGAATGACCTGAGGTTCACTAATTCCATTCTTGAGCTTCTCGATAAAGCGAAACAAACCGCCCGACAGGTCCTTTACTGCCTGTTCATCTAGGTTCGAAACCTCTGCCTGAGGATTCACGCCTCCGAGTGCACATATCTCCTCACAGCTAAGTGAGTCAAGGTTTAGTCTGCTTGCCAGAGTTCGAACAACACTCGTTTTTGACTCAGAAAGGACTCCTTCCAATGCATCAACTTCAAGGTTCATGACATCCATGCCGCGCGGAGGTGGGAATTCGTACTTCGCCTTGGGAATGACATCCCTGTCCTTCATTCTCCTGTAGCGCATCGCTACAAATATCGTGTCATCCGGATCGAGAAGTAGGACATTACCACTGCCAAACAGCTCTACAACTAACTTATGCGAACTCGTTTCGTCACCAACCTCTATCACCACAATTCTATCCAAATCGTGCTGATACACCGTCAGGACTCGTCGGTCCCTGAGATATTTCCTGAGTGCTGTGCAGAACTTCGGTGGTACTTTGGGAGCAACTCGACGGTATTCAGTGAGATGGATTCGACGACCGACTTCGAATAATAGATGTGACGTCCCTCCAGCTGGCTGGTAGAGCTTGAGTACGAAGACATCTCCATATTGGTAGACATTCTTGATGAACGCTCCTTCTGCAGACTCTTTTAGCTCTGGCAGAATCAGCCGAATGTCGATATTGCTCATCGTTTCTTTCATTGTCAAACGCTCTTCCAGTCCGATATTGTTATAACATAGTCGATTGACAGACGCATAACTCCGTCAGGTGTCACACGATGTCATCGGTAATAGAGCCCTTAAAGAACATCTTCAAGCGTCTTTTCAGTAGATGGGCTGACTCAGCAGACGAGCAACAGACATACGTCAAGATATTCTTCGCATTAATCACGGCACTAATCTGTGGACTCGCCGGACCTGCTTTTCGCGGCTCGAGAGGTCTGATTTTTGGACTACTCATGTATGGACTTACCCTGTACGTTGTTGTCTACCTGCTAGAGATAGATCCCAAAGAGATTGGAGGTCGACAGAAGCTTGTTACGGCTGGTTTGCCTACGTTTCTGTTGCTATGGGTGCTCTTCTGGACCTTACTCTATACATTCTCCCTTCCTGTGGTAATACTCTAGAAAATCGCCATCATCTGGATGAGAACATATGCCAAGCACAAAAAGGGAATCAAAGGTGTGATTCTCCTCTCATCTTGTGGCAGACCATTCTCTTTTCTTGTCCATTTTGAATATGCATAACCGCATGTTAGCATGATGAGTATTTCCAAGCCTCCGCCAATGATTGCCTCAAAAACTGGATCGACCCACAGGGCTAATTCTATACCAGGGCTGATGATACTCAAGATAATCAACGCTTTCAAGTCAGCGCCGCCAATTGACCCGATTTGAAACAGAGTATAGGAGACTACGATTGTGAAGATTGGTGCCGTTAGATGCAGTACTAAATTATGAATCAAATGTCCCGTGAGAACCGCAATGAAAATCCCAATCACACCTCCTATCAACATAGAGTGATTGGATACCCTTCTCTCTCGAACGTCCATTATGCTGAAAATTATGAGAATAGCCAGTGCAGTCATAAAGGTGCTAATCGACGGAACAGTCAGCTCTAGAGTCATAGAACCATCATCTCACATAGAGGCGTCCTCTTCTAATGTATATCAAACCTGTCCCTTGTTTCTTGGGCGCCAGTTTCGCCCAAATCTAGGGAACCTATGCGTTCCGCCCTTCTCCTGCCAGTCTCACCACCTCTCAAATCTCAGTGAGCTTTGAAATAGGCAAGGTCTTTGTCTGCACTCGATGGGAAGTCCTCCCTCCTGCAGTCCTGGCATCCTTCTCCTATCGGGCTCTGAGGGTATCACTCTCAGCGATAGAGAGAGTTTCCGCATCTCTTACCACGGCGGGGTCTTCATCACCCATCTTGACATCGTCACCGAAATCAAGAAGGCTCATTTGAGCATGGTGAACAGCCGCGGACTCCCCAAGGTCTGATACCTTACCCTTAGAGGGGAGTAAGGACTTCCTCCGAGAAGAATGAGTCCTCTCTCAGGCTTTTGGTCGTGAACGCTTCACAGCCTTCTGGACCGAGTCAGTTCACTTACCTAGTCCTCTCACATTGTGTAAAAGGTGTAGGATATTTAAGCCCGTACCAAGACGCCCAAACCCTCCATTACAAAAGATACGATTTCATTTGGTGAACCTCATGAAAGACCCAACGCAAGTCATTGAAGACACTACTTTTCGTCTTCTCAAGATGGCTGTAACAAGACTGCCTAAGGATGTTGAAGCTGCATTGAGAGCGGCTCGTGATCGTGAAGACAATGAGACCGCCAAGACTCAGCTCTCAGCAATCATTCAAAACATGGACATAGCTGACGCCGGAGTTCCAATGTGCCAAGACACAGGCATAATAGTCTTCTATGTCAAAGTTGGCAGCAAATTTCCGTTTACTGATGACATCAAAGAAGCCCTCACCAAAGCCACAAGAAAGGCTACTGCAGAAGTGCCAATCAGGCCTAATGCGGTTAATCCGATTGTGGGGGGCAATTCGGGTGATAATACAGGCGTCAAAATCCCATGGATAAACTGGGAGGTCGTATCAGGTGACTCACTCGAAATCATCGCATTCCCCAAAGGCGGAGGAAGCGAGAATGCTTCTATTGTTGGTATGCTCAAACCCGGAGTGGGACTTACGGGTGTCAAGAAGCTGGTTGTGGATAATGCCATGAGATATATGGGTGAGGCATGTGCTCCAAACATCATCGGTGTTGGGATTGGCGGTGGAGCTGACATCTCAATCAAGATTGCTAAGCAGCAGCTGCTTCGGCCGCTTGATGACAAGCATCCCGAGCCTGAGGTAGCCAAGATGGAGCAGGAGATCATGAAGGCAATCAATGCCACAGATATTGGTCCAATGGGCCTTGGTGGCAGGACAACAGTTCTAGCAGTAAAGGTCGACTACGCTATGCGTCATCCTGCAAGTCTACCTGTGGGAGTGGCTGTTCAGTGTTGGGCCGCAAGGCATAGTAAAGCTGTGATATCCAAAGACCTCGAAGTCAGTTATATAACACATCCACTGGAGGGCGACTGAAATGACTGAATATCACTTTACTACACCAATATCCGAAGAGGAAGCTCGAAAACTGAAAGTCGGAGATGTGGTCTATGTCAGTGGTGAGCATGTTTACACAGCACGAGACGAGGCTCACGAACGTGCCTTACATATGTTCGAAAAAGGGGAGAAACCGCCTGTGGATTTTGAGGGCAGTGTTGTGTATCATGTAGGTCCCGTGGCTTGGCAGAAGGATGGCAAGTGGCAGATAGTTTCAGCTGGTCCTACCACAAGCGTCAGAATGGAGCTCTTCGAGGATGAATTCCTTCGCAAATACAGGGCACGTATCATCATAGGCAAAGGAGGCATGGGTGAGAAGACTCTGACTGCATTGGAAGAAGTTGGTGCAGTTTATTGTAGCTTTACAGGTGGCTGTGGTGCCCTCGCAGCCAAGGGCTTGAAGGAAGTTCGAGCGTACGAATGGTCCGATCTTGGCATGCCAGAGGCACTCTGGGTAATTACTGCTGAGAATTTTGGTCCTCTCTTGGTCACCATGGATTCGCATGGTGGTAGCCTTCACAAGGAAATGAATCAGCGAGTAGCTGCTCGCAAGGCTGAGGTCTATGCCAAGATCGGAATAAAGGAGTAGACTTTGCACATCATCATCAATCTTTACGCTTGAGGATTACCCACTGAAAGCACATATGCAGTACAATGTTGAAGTATCTCATAGTGGGTTTCAGTGCGGTTTCGACCTTGAGAAAGATAGTCCAGGTTGTATATCATGAAGACCCCAAGCTCAAGCTTGATGTTGCCGTATACTATCCTGACAACGTAGAATACAGAATTCGGTATATACATCCTAGTCATCATGCTGAGATGGAGAATGTATCGAATCTACTGAAAGGAGTTCAGTTCGACGATCTAAGGATGCTCACAGAATGGCATGGTTTCATGAATGCGCTCAGGATGCTGCCTGACCAATATCTTCGCTCGCGGGATGTAATCTATCTCACACGCGCAGGTGCGGTGGTTGAGGAGCACAATGACCATCAATAATCCGCTCACCTTTTCTCTTCTTACGAACTCCGTGTACTAAACGTGCCCTTGGCTGTGAATTGGAAAACTAGCCTATTCCACTCTCTGGTTGGGTGAAGCGCTGCGATTCACGTTCGCGTGTGCATCTTCCACCTCATATGCAGTCCGTCTAAGTTCCCAATGCCGAAAGAATTGGCACTGAAATCCCATAGAGTGCCACAAAGAGTATTACCAGCACTGCAATGAACAGCAACAGATCCTCCGCGTCCATTCTCATGCATCCCCGGTGACTACAAGCAGTGTATATTATGCACTTATAGCGGTTCCCTATCAAGTAGATTGTGTGCGCATTGACACACAAAAATGGCGCCAACCCATCCGATGAAAGAATTCTCTATCCAACCATATTCTAGCAAAGGATGTTCTCTTAGTCAACCTCAACAGTAACTCTTAAACGGTCGCCAAGTGCCCGACGGGTCAGGCTAGGAGAAACCTCTCCATCGGAGGACTGTAGTAGTTGAACTACAAGACAATAATGTGCGATGTTCTCGTTGTGGGTGCTGGCGGTGCTGGATGCCGTGCGGCCATTGAGGCATCAAAGTACAATCTGGATGTTATCATGCTGAGTAAGGAGCTTCTCGGCAAGGCTCACACAGCCATGGCAGAGGGTGGCTACAATGTGTCACTTGGGAACGTTGATCCCGACGATAACCCTGAAACTCATTTCAAGGACACAATCGTAGGAGGCAACTATCTCAACAATCAGAAGCTCGCTGAGATTCTGGTACGTGATGCCTCTGAGAGAATATTCGATCTTGAGGAGTACGGAGCTGTATTTGACAGGACACCTGAGGGCAAAATCGCCCAGAGACCCTTCGGTAAGCAGTCATGGAGGCGCACAGCTTACGCGTCCGACAGGACCGGTTCTGAAATCATGGTGACCCTTACTGAGGCAGTCAGAAAGACCTCAATTCGGGTTTTCGATGAGGTATTCGCCACCAAGATTCTCGTAGAAGAAGGCAGAGTTGCAGGTGTGACTGCTATCGATCTGAAGTACGGTGACTATCTTGTATTTCGTGCCAAGTCTGTTGTCATGGCGACCGGCGGTGCTGGGAGAATCTACGAGGTCACAAGCAATGCACAGCTGGATGTCGGTGATGGTTATGGAATGGCCTATGAAGCTGGCTGTGAACTCATCGATATGGAGATGGTTCAATTCCATCCAACTGGTATGGTGAAGCCCGAGTCTGCACGTGGCAGACTAGTCACAGAGGCCGTGCGCGGCGAGGGCGGAATACTTCTGAACAGTGAGGGTGAGCGCTTCATGAACCGATATTATCCTGAGGTCATGGAGCTTGCGGGAAGAGACCAAGTTGCAAGGTCAATTATGACTGAGGTCCTCGAAGGCCGAGGATCACCCGATGGGGGAGTCTTTCTTAGTATAGCACACCTCCCGAAGACCATAATCGAGTTTCGACTTGAGAGCATGATAGAGCAGTTCGAGGACGCAGGAGTCGACATCAGGGACGAGCCAATGCAGGTTTCTCCAACAGCGCATCACTTCATGGGGGGCATCAAGATAGACGAGGAGTCGGGCACCAATATCCCCGGACTCTACGCCTCGGGAGAGTG
>JAHQWZ010000342.1 GCA_029856425.1 Candidatus Thorarchaeota archaeon | reverse complement strand
TCCGTGCACCTCCCGGCAGGCGAGACAACGTGGGGGTGGAACGTTGGGTACCCACCCCCACACCCCATTCTAATTGAATATCTTCCTCTGAGTAGAAGTCTTCTATTTCTGGATAATTAGAACACGTGTTCCAATATCACGTTTTCGGTTGCATAATTGTTGTTCTCGATTCATCGTTACAGTTATATCCACAGAGCCAGCACAGCAATCTAACATTCTAAGGCGGGAAACAAGCTTCAAGGCTACAAAGAAAGAACATCTGTTCATCCGAATTCCACGAGAGAGTCCGCCATTTTGGAGTATTCCCCTGATTGCTATCGCCATCAGAGAGGCGGCTGCATAATTTCGTCTAAAGAATGTCAGGAGTGTGACAAGAATGAGTAAGAAAAACAGAAAGTATCCTACCAAGGATCCGGTGTGTGTGACATGTGGACTTCCATCCGCCAGTGGCAAGATGCACGTCGGGCACCTCCGTACGTATGTGCCAGCAGATGTGTTTGTCAGATTCCTGAGGAAGATGGACGTGGATGTGACATTCATCTGTGGGTCTGACACCCATGGGACGCCAGTCCTCACAGTTGCAGAAGCAGAAGGGCTTACGCCAAAACAGACCTATACAAAGTATCACAATCACTATCTGGAAACATTTCCGAAGCTGAACATCTTCTTTGACAACTACGGCACCACCGACGACCCAGAGAATCATGCCAGGACCATCCAGATAGTCAAGGCGTTGAAGGAGAATGGTCACATCTATCCGAAAGACTTGGAGACTCCCTACTGTGACCACTGTGGCCGTTCACAGCCGGATCGTTTTGTCCGAGGGACATGCCCCTATTGCGGTGCCGATGCCCGGGGTGATGAGTGCGATCAAGGATGCGGGCGGTATATTGAACCAGGTCTGATACTCAATCCAAGATGTGCAGTCTGTGGCAATCCTACGAGGCCAGTCACAAGGACTCACTACTTCATGAGGCTCAGTGCTTTCGAGAGCTTCGTCGACAAGTTTCTGAGAGAAATCGATGTAACAAAGAGTGCTCGCAACTACGCGCTAGGCTGGGTCAAAGAAGGACTCAAGGACTGGTGCATAACTCGTGACCTCGATTGGGGTGTGAAATACCCAGACGATGAGTCATTGGTTCTTTATGTCTGGTTCGATGCGCCTATTGGGTATATATCCAGCACAGAGCAGTGGGCCAAGAAGATTGGGAGGCCCAAAGAGTGGGAGAAGTACTGGAAGCCAGGTAAAGGACGTCTTGTGCATTTCATAGGCCTAGATATTGTCCATCATCACTGCATCTTTTGGCCTTCCATGTTGAAGGGGAGCGGCTACAATCTTCCTGATGCCATAGCTGCTTCGGGAATGGTAAAGATTGAAGGACATAACTTCAGTCGAAGCAGGGGCTACATTGTCTGGATTGAGGAAGAGTACTTGGAGAAGGGTCTCGACCCCGACTACCTCCGTTACTATATGGTCAGTTCAACCTCACAGACGAAGGACCTTGACTTTGCTTGGGCGTCCTTTGCAGAGAAGGTGAACAACGAACTAGTGGCGACTCTAGGCAATTTCTTCTATCGAGGTCTGCACTTCACGAAGAAACATTATGGTGAAGTGCCAGAGGGTACTCTTGATAGGAAGCTGAAGAAAGCGATAGGGGACACCATCGAGACTGTGATTGATGGAGTCAATGAGAATGAACTCAAGAAGGTTTCGGATGCAATTCTTGGCTTGGCCACCGTTGGAAATGAGTATTTCCAGGCTAACCAACCATGGGCACTGGTCAAGGAAGACAAGAAGAAGTGCGGAGAAGTCCTTTACAATGCCCTATCTCTTACGAAGGCACTTGCTGTACTTATAGATCCAATTCTGCCATCAGCTGCAGAAACAGTTTGGAAGCAATTGGGGCTTGAGTCTGACATACACGCTGTACAACTTGATGAAGCTCTCAACCCGCTTGATTTTGGGGCCAAGCTAGGTAAGCCCGTGCCCGTAATCTCAAAGATTGATGAGGAGCTTCTAACGGAGTTACAAGAAACGACCTACGCACGGATAAAGGCAGCAGAAGCTGCCCAGAAAGGTGAAACCAAGGAGGATGAAGAAGTGACAGAGCATGATCCAGTGAAGGAGGCAATATCATTTGATGAGTTTCAACGAGTTGACCTAAGAATAGGGAAGATCGTCAAGTGTGAGCGGGTTCCAAAGAAGGACCGGCTTCTGAAGATCACTGTTGATATCGGCGTCGAAACTCGAACCATGGTCACAGGGCTGGGGCATTTGTACAAACCCGAAGAGCTTGAGGGAGTGACTGCTCTCTTCTTAGTCAACTTGGAACCAAAGAAGATTGGCGGCATCGAGAGTCATGGCATGATTCTTGCTGTCGAGAAATTGGATGAACCTGGGAAATGGGTTCCAGTCAAGGTGGATGGAGTCCCTCCAGGCAGCAAGGCGGCTTGAATTCAGTTGAAAGAAGGGTGGTGGAAATTCCCCCTCCTTCTTTTCGAGTC
>JAHQWZ010000341.1 GCA_029856425.1 Candidatus Thorarchaeota archaeon | reverse complement strand
GGCCGGGCGGGATGTGTTCCAATTCGAGGAATTCCCGAACTGTTTGAACCCGCGGCCCTCAGGTTAAAAGCCTGCTGCGCTACCTAGCTGCGCCACCGGCCCCGACCTTGACAGACCATATATTACGCATGATATAATATGCTGTTGTACGGTCTCATGACTTGTCAACAGCGTGATACATGGTCATGCATGAGTGGGAAGCAGTGCTGTCTGGGCAACTCGCACGGGTTTCTGTATTGATAAAAAGCTTTCCATAAAACGAAAGATGGAGTATCATCTAATCCAGCTTGGGTGAGCCACCAGATATAGTGTCTTCTTAGGTAAAAAGCGTTATGCTGGCTTGATGTTCTGCCTATCTGAAACAATGGGCCACTAGATTATTCTCTTGGAACTGAGTATCCGTCTTGACTACTATGCCAGAGGAGTCTCTCTGAATTCGAATAGCACTGACTTCATCTCGGACCTTCTGCTTCATATCTTCAAAGCTTCTGAATTTGAAGGGAGCTGCTCCGACAACTTTAATAGAAAATCGGCTGTCGGACCCGCTGGGCCCCTGTAGTGTAGTCCGGTCTAGCATTCAAGACTGTCAATCTAGTCGGGTTGACCGATGGAACGGACCTCTTGAATTTCTCTCATTCAGAGAGAAATGGGGACAGACCCGGGTTCAAGTCCCGGCGGGGGCGCCACCTTCCTTTGTCCGATTCTGTCTGAGCTTAGAAAGAAACTTCCTAATCCGCGAACTAAGTGAGTATAGATACGGCACCCTAAACTCTTGGTCATCCTTGTGCCTTTCTTCAAACTCGCCTGCAGTTCTATCTTCATCTGCACGTAGCCCCACGGGTTTCATAAACCAGAGAGCGGCAGCACCGATTAAGAAAACCACTGGAAGAGGTACTAGATAAGAAGACTGACCACGAACATAGAAGGATGATATTATGGAGAAGGCCACAAGAGGGACTAGCATACCAAGTACACCACAGATGAGAGAGAAGCTTCGACTTCCTATGCCTCTAAGATAGCGAAGAACACTGTAGGAATAAAACACCTGAAGACTTGCAAATGAAAGGTAGGATACTAGATTGTAAAGATCAAACAGGGAGAAGTTGATGGCTGTATAGCTATAGCGTATGTCGTGTTCAATCAAGAATTGTGCAACGCCTCCAAATAGATGATAGTCAACTCGGAAAGATGTATGAATGTCAACTAGAAGAATATAGGGCATCACAATGACCAGCAGCCCTGTTATGGCGCAAAAAAACTTGCATTTGAATGTCACATCTGACTTCTCCACTGTCATGTGCTCGTCTGTAGTGGCTCTATCAATACAAAGTAGTGAGCCCTCTCTGCTGAGAATCGGGAAGAATACGAGCAGTACCAGAACAAGTGTTGTAAAACGGACGAGATTCCCAGTCAGAAAGTCTTGAAATCCCGGGAAAAGAAAGATAAACAGTCCCTGACCAAATAGGACACCGAGGAGGGAAATGATGACGATAACTGCCATTCCAGAAATTCGAATTGGCCTTTTTCTGCCCATTTTGGAGAGTTGCAGATTGAAGTAGATAGCAGGGATACACAGGATTAATGCAAGAAGAAGAGTAATGGGATTGGCGAACTCAACACTCCATTCTTCATAGTATCTGGAGAGCATCAGTTTAAAGGCAATTGAATGGTAATACAGACGATCCAATGTGTTTATGGTCCAAAAGTCAATCCCATAAGGCAGTATAAGTAGAACTATAATCTTGAACGCTGTCCTTAGCCAGTATCCAGGGGTAACGTTCTTCAAAATGCCAATTAAATCAGTCGACTCAGACATCTTTCTCGGAGCACCAACGAATTCATGGAGCCTTTTTCCCTTCATTTGAGAACAAGAACCAATGTCTTTCACACTTGTTCTACATTGATAATTGCAGAAGAAGCACTTGACTCTAGCTGTCAAATAGCAATCGAGAGTAGCTATTTGTGACCCTCTAATGTGCCTCTGGGTCATATACTCTCAAAGAGTGATAAATTTGTGGACATCATGACTGAGGAAATCAGGTTTGGTGCTATTGTCCTGCAGGACATGCCCTGGAAAGAGCTGGTCAGAATCTGGCAAAAGTTTGACACACTGGGTTTTGACAGCACGTGGATAGCTGATCACTTCGTAAACTATGCACACCCTACAGGGCCCTGGCTTGAAGGGTGGACCGCCCTCGCGGCACTCGCAGCCTGCACATCCAAGATTCGCTTGGGCACATTGGTATCTTCAATCCCGTTTCGAAATCCCGCTCTTTTGGCACGTCAAGCCATGACAGTTGACCACATCTCAGGTGGACGACTTGAGCTGGGGATTGGGGCAGGTGCTTCCGGTGGGATAGACCCGTCATGTCGGATGATAGGTATTGAGGACTGGTCATTTAAAGAGAGGACTGACCGGCTCCGGGAACAGGTTGAGATAGTTGACAAGCTCCTTCGGAACAAAACTTCCAGCTACAAGGGGAAGTATTACAATATCAATGAGGCAATAATG
>JAHQWZ010000340.1 GCA_029856425.1 Candidatus Thorarchaeota archaeon | reverse complement strand
GCATTTTTATCGCACGACTTTGTGCGTTTTTTGACCTTCCACCTCGCTTGAGAAATAAGGCGAATTCTTCATTGAGCATTTCCTATCCCTCTTTACATAGATTGCGCTTTCCTAATAATAGGAAAGGTTGACGTCATGATTGTCCTATCACTCGGAGAAGCCGAGATTCAATTACTTCAGGGGGTTCCCCCTCTTAAAGCGCTATGAAGTCAACCCAAAGTGAGTTAGAGAAGTCTCTCGATGAGCGGAAGTCAGAGGTTGAAGCACCGGAGAGGTTGAGATCAAAGAGAGTCAAGATGCACAAGAAGGATCAGGACATTGATGTCTTTCCGTTTTGGGTGTACTAAGATGCATTAGATCAAACCCCAACGCTTAATGTTCGTCTTGCCTCCTTCGGGTTGAACTGGAATGGCATCGGAAGACAATACCAAGACAATAGCAATCACAGGGGCTTCTAGCGGCATAGGTCGGGAGATAGCTCTTGAATTGGCAACGAGTGGCCATTCCTTCATTCTCATCGGGCGTAATGGAGAGCGGCTTCAGGAAGTGCAGAAAGAGGTGGCTTCACTTGGAGGGATGGCAATCCTCGGTCTAGGAGATGTTGCCAACGAAGAAGATGTCGACAATCTATACTCCAAGATTAAGCAGCACTACGGTAAGGTGGATGTACTGGTAGCAAATGCCGGAGTTGGTCATTTCGGAAATCTGGAGGATTTGAGTATACAGCAATTTGATGAGCAATTCAACACAAACGTACGAGGAGTATTCCTTTGGCTTCGCAAAGTACTGCCAGAGATGAAGCAGAGGAATAGTGGACAAATCATTGTGACATCATCAAATCTTGGACTCAAAACCTCAGCTAGAGCCAGCATTTATTCAGCAACAAAGCATGCGGTTCAGGCAATGGTATGGTCCTTGAGAGATGAACTCAAGGGAACCTATGTGAAAGCTGCGACTATAAATCCAGGTTCCGTGGACACACCCTGGTTTGATGGAAAAGATGTTGACCGATCGACTATGCTCTCTGCAAGAGATGTGGCAAAGGCAGTGAGATTGATAATAGACCAGTCAGAATCAAGCAACATCGATCACATTCATATCATGCCGGGGAAGAGATGATGATGGACATTGGCCGTGCATTTAATGTCTTATTCATCGTCTTCTCGCCTTTTACATTTCCCATCATAATCTTTTCAACGCTTGTGGGCCCTGGATTAATGATCTGACCTAAGAGGACCTACAATCGAACAGTGTACTTCATCTTGTCATATGGATGGTCATACCGGATAAGATTCAGGCTAAGATGTATGAGAGTGAAATTATCATCATCAGGTGATATCCAATAGGATGAGAACCAGGGTATCTCTGATGCGAGCTGGATTCTTGTCGCTTCATCCTTGATAAAATCTGCAGTGCCAGTGCAGCGAAGTGTCCCATTTCCCTTTTCGGTCCGCACTTCTACTATGAACTCAATTCTATTATTCGTTTCAATCTGGATTACTTTATCCCAGGCTGTTTTAGTTGCGAGCCAGAGTTCCTTGTTGTATGCTATCAATGCCATCGAACGGACTCTGGGCTGATCACCATCTATCGTAGCTACATGCGCCAAAGGAAATCCTTCAAAATGAGACCATATATCGTCGAGCTCTATTAGATTGGGATATTCTTTCATTGATTAAGACCCACATAATGCCTGAAATTTCATTCAAAAACAGTTGTCTTCAGAGCAATGATCCCATTGCCTTCTCAGCGTACACATCCAAACGCGCCTCGCATTCCTCAAGAGCTTGGCAGGTTCCTCTATCAAGAACCTCCTCTACTGTTTCGACCAACTCTTGGTTAATGTGAAGATATTCGCCAAGCTCACCTCGTTCCCTGACAACATTAAGGTCGTCGACTCCCCGCTCTAACCGAGCAGCCAGTTCACTAAAGGGTTTAGTCCCACTCCATGAAAGACCCAGATTATTGGTTCTTCTGAAGACAATATCCAGAAGCACACTGAGGACCAGGTTGTTCACGTCTGGTTCATGAGGAATCTTGTGCCGCACAGACCGATCACTGATTCCTACCTCCTTACTGATAGCATAGCCAAGGGTCATAACACTGACTGGTAGGCGCTTGAGGTTTGGTTCACCATATGGGTGATCATCAGAATAGACACTGCGAATCAATTCAAGCTTATTTGGAAATCGCTTCTTCACTACATTGAGGAAGTAGTCTTTCTGTCTGCCAGGCTTTAACGTCATTCCACCAAATTGAATGAACTCAGCGCCAGCCTTTTTGGCTTCCTTCGCAAGACCCCTGATATTCTCAACACTGTCGCCGATACCAGGTATAAGCGGAGTTGCCATGACTCCTCCGAAAAGGCCTTTCGTACGGACAGCTTTGAGAGCACTGAACCGCTCCGGGGTAGTAGATGCTCGTGGCTCGAAAACTTTCTGCGTTTCCTCATCAAAGAGCGTGATTGTGAACATGATATTGGCAAAGGCACGTTCATGAATCTGCGACAGAATATCGAG
>JAHQWZ010000339.1 GCA_029856425.1 Candidatus Thorarchaeota archaeon | reverse complement strand
TCTAGGATTTGCCGAATTCCCTGAGGCGATAGCTCTACTTGAGAGTAGGAGGATTGATCCAACACCTTTTATCACGAAGGTGATACCACTGGACCAAGTGGTTGAGGAGGGTTTTGAAGCACTTACCCATCCTGACAGCAATGAGGTGAAAGTGCTTGTTGAGATATGAAAGGAGGAGGAAAAATGGCAGATAGAATGGAGCTTGGAAATGACAAATACCTTGAGTTATTCAAGAAGAATCTCAATCAAGATGAGAAGTACATGAATCTTGCAGCGAGTGTCAACGATTCCTATACTCTTGTTTTGCAGGCAGAACCGGACAAGGGAGTAGGGGAAAACATGGTGGTGGGATTCGAGATCAAGGAGGGAAGGATGACGGACATCTGGACTGGTGAACGTGAAACCTCTTTCATCTTGAGCGCACCTTATCGAGTCTGGGTAGACATCCTGCTTGGAAAAATCAGTGCAAACCGGGCGTTCATCACTCGCAAGCTCAAGATTAAGGGCAATATGCCAAGACTATTGAAGACAGCAAAAGCGACAGATCGTCTTGTTGAGATCCTACGTGAAATGCCCACTGAATTTCATGGAGAATATAGCGTGTACTCATTTGGTTAAGAAAACACCATTTAAGGAGTGGTTCAACTACAATCAGGATTAATGACAGACTCTCTAGTATTCGGTCCGGGTAGACCACTAATCATGGGACACCGAGGAGACCTAAGTACAGCTCCGGAGAATACAATTCAGGCTCTCAAATCTGCATTGAAAGCTGGAGTGGATTTCCTCGAAAGCGATGTTAGGATTACGCTTGACAATGAACTGGTCCTTTTTCATGATGATGATATGGAAAGGACAACAGGTGAATCTGGTTCAGTAGGGGAACGAACCCTTGAAGAACTCCGTCAGTTAGACTTTGGCAAGATGTTCACTTGGGATGGGTTCACGTATCCTTTCAGGAACAAGGGGATGACAATCTTAACTCTGCGGGAGGCTTTCGAGGAACTTCCGGATGTGAAATTCAACTTGGACATGAAAGATCTTGATTTAAGGACACCAAAACTGCTGGCGGATATCATTGATGATTATGATAGACGGGACTCGGTAGTTGTTGCATCCTTCAATCCAATCCAAATGAAACGATTTAGAGAGAATATGCCAAACGCAATCACTTCAGCGCATCCAGGAGAGGTCAGGAATTTCGTATACGGCACTAAACTGCGCGCGGTAACGCTTTTCTCAAGAAACATCCATTACCAGGCATTTCAGGTCCCCATCAAGTATGGCGCATTAACAGTTGTCAATGAGAGGTTTATAGAGCAAGCACACAAACGGGGGATTGCAGTCCATGTATGGACAATAAACGAGAGGGATGAGATGGAGTGGCTTATTGAATTGGATGTTGATGGCATCTTCACGGATGAGGCTGCGCTGATGAGAGAGATTCTTTCGGAAAAAGGACTCCTATAGAAGTCATATGATTTCAAGATAAGACGTGTTAGCTCCTGAATGCGTAGGGAATCACTAGGAGTAGGGAGAGGCAAAATAGCTTAATATGTGCCATCTTGGGGATTACTCTTTGAAGTCACTCGGAACTCTATACGGGGACCGGGATATGACAAAGACCGTGTTGGTGAATTGATCTATGACCTGTCCGGAATACAATGCAGCTGAAGGTAAATGCGGGGTAGATGGTTTCAAGTTCTACACGGGCATGCAAAAGCCTTGTGAAACACCGGGAATCACCAGGGAAAAATGTCCCCGATTCGCGATGGCCTAGCAGACCACTTCATTCATTAACCCCAACGGGGCTGAGCCCGGCTCGGGTGTCAGGCGTCAGTCCTACTTCTTTCTTATTTCTATAGTTAGACTAATTGAAACAGGTTTCGTAGCCATAATAATGGCATATAGGATACGAATCAGGGGACACTTCTTGTAATTGATGCTGAGTTGGACATGTTTTCTAACTACATCTGTACTTAGAAGGCAAACACTTTCGGCCAGCTCCGTTGGGAGTCTGTCCGAGGATTTGTTAAAAGCGAGTAACGGAAGGGGACTTTGGGACCAACACAATAGGAGGCTACCGGGATTCCGAAGAAATCTCTCTCAAGAAAACCATTCATGCTGATGCTTCAGGATGACTCTGGCGAAGTATCGCCTGTGAAGCTAGATGCGTCACTTATTTCTAGCGACAGTGCTGTCATTGTGCTTGACGAAATTAGCGACACATGCTGGGTCTTCGTCGGACGTGCGGTAAACATGCCCACGCGAATGCATGCACTCCGTATTGGCAAGAGCGTTGCAAAATCAGGTTACAAGATAGGGATTACCAACATTGGAATGGCATCCACCAACTATGTGGAGATGCTGGAGAAAGATGCTGGTGACCCCGAGGTTGCGGCAGCCATTGACAGATTTAAGGAGGCAATTACAAAGAAGTGGCGATTTGAAGACCAATTCTTGGCATTTGATCCAGGTCCTGGACCCACACCAGTAAGTGAGAAGCGGCCATTCAGACTAGCACCTGAACCA
>JAHQWZ010000338.1 GCA_029856425.1 Candidatus Thorarchaeota archaeon | reverse complement strand
CGGCAGAGATAGGCGTGATGGCGGACATAGAGATCGCGATAGCGATCGCAGAAGCTTCTAGAGTCTGAATTCGAAAGAGGCATAGGCGTGGCCTTAGACGCCAATAGGGCGAGGTAGCCTCGCCTACGCCTCAGTTCTATTGCTATCCTTTTCTTTCACTTCTACGTTATTCTTGGACAACAATATCAGATTCATAGTAGCTGCCTAGTAGATCTTTCATGAAATCAGATCCTCTTTTGATAATCACCATTGGTTCGCTAACTATGAATGAGAATCTGTAAGTTATAGCTGCGACTGGCTTGGCCCAAACGATATAATTAGGTCGAGTGAGAAAGATATTCGACCATTCATCGCAGACCTTGTCAAATCTCTGAAGCATCTTTCTGTGGTCCTGACTCATATGTACATTCAAGTCGAATGTATACCTATAAGCAAACTCGTCCGAGGTAAGAAGCCTGAGCTGTTTCCATGCCTCATCTAGTGTTTCTCTGTATGAATGCTTATCATCCGCTTCCTCGATTGCTTCTTCTTCTTTCTTCTGAATGTATTTCGACAGGTCTATTCTGAAATTAGTCACCTCACTGCTGACAACCTTATTGTTTGGCACGAGTTGGACGTTTTCATCTGTCAGCAGAATACGTGTATAGTTAAGAGTTATCTCCCTGACTATACCTTCGATTGACCCAATCCGTACATAATCTCCAACTCTAAAAGGTCTAGCAGCCATGACATAGAGGCCACTCACAATATTGCTAAGAGCCGTTGAGAAGGCCAGACCAAGGGCAGTTCCGAAAACTGCAGAGAGAGAGAGGATTGTGGCATAGCTCGCTTCAAAGTAACCGACCACCAATAGCACAGCCACCATGAAGAAGATGAGTCTAAGTATGAGCACAATTCCAGTTGTTGCTTCTCGCCCCATCCCAAACGCCAGTAAGGATCTCTTAGCTAGACGCGTCACGACTATGTAGGCTAGCGCAATGACGATAAGCGAAGCCACAATAAAGACAAGGGGTGAGATTTGATTCCAGTAGAATTGAAGGTAAGCAATCGGGTCGACGAGAAAATCGGGAGGCGTTTCTTGCATCATCTCAACTCATTTCATGTTTCGAGGTGCGCGCCTATTTCAATTCTCCCAAAGCGCCTAGGAGTGCAGTTTCCTATCCATTGATATCCTTATTAGAAGAGCATGCGTAGATATCCAAAAGCTCCAATGAAGGTTGAAGATTGAATCGAAATTTCCTGGTTAGGACTACCATCAGGATTATTGCTATCATGATTCTACCTCTCAGTATAAACATCGAGTTTGGCAATCCCTCATTCTTCATATATTCATCCCTAATTCTGACTTTAGGAGGGTACCCATATTATGAAGACTATCTTCCATACCCCGGCTACTACCCAATTTCACTTGATGTCATCATTATTGGACTAGCTATTGCGGTGTGCATTCCTGGAATCTATTTCACCCATTGGTTGGGTCAACAACCAAGAGAGAAAGCTGTTAAGAAGATGGCATTGGGTGCAGCAGTCTTCACATCGCTCATGACTTTCCCCTTGTCTATCCTTATGCCCTACACTCGATATATGCCAATGCTTCCATTTTATGGAGGTTCCATGATTGATTCGACTGTTCCATGGGTGATTGCGGTTTTTGTCATCCTTCCTATAATGAGCCGACAGGGTTCGTTCATCGATTTTGACAGAAAAGCTGCATATTTCTCAGATATGCCTGAGCAATTGATTCATGAGCAGGGGATTCGCCCCGGAAGATACACATATCTGAGCTATGTTTTGGGCATAATCGCCCTTTCTATCCCAGGCAGTGCATATACCTATAATTACTATAGTCCAGGGTATACATCTTTGACCTTGGGCCTTATAACGCCCGTTTGGATGGGAATCTACAGTTCACCCGGAAGTGGATACGCATATTTCTATCTCTAAATGATGCCGTCAATCATAGCATTCCTATACTATCTCTTGACAATCTTTACACTCATCTTTGCATATTCAATCCTTCAATATATACAGACTCACATAGATAGGATGAGAGTTATCTCCTATGCCGCACTCTCAATTATAGCACCGTACGCATTCTTCTTGATTGCGTCTCCATTTATGATGATGATCCCTATTCCTCTGCTCCTAGTGCTAGGCTTCTCAATAGTCTTCCTTCAAAAGCAAATTCCTCCGAGGCAAACAATCTGGGAGGACGAGAGAGTGAAGATGTGGTACGAAAAGGATCATGGAATGCCCATACCCGGACATCAAACCTCAATGAAGCAATTGATGCGTTCTGGGCCTATAGACACGGTCAAGGTCCCATTTTCATATCTCATTATCTCCAAGATGAGGAGCTTCCGTTCTCAGAATGCAAGATCTGTCGCAGAAACAGATCCCACCAAGGCAGATTGGGCGAAAACAGAAGACCCTTGGCAGTCAAGTGAGGAGAAATAATCCAATCTAATGTTCCTCGAAAACAAGCGTCTTCACAACAACCGGCTCCACTACGTTCTCTATAATAGGCTCTCCAATATCCA
>JAHQWZ010000337.1 GCA_029856425.1 Candidatus Thorarchaeota archaeon | reverse complement strand
TTCTTTATGTGCCAGAGTTGCAACTTGGCCTTGCCATTGCCAAGACGAAAAATGTGCTGAGGTTGTTGGAAGGGATTGAGCTTCCGCCGCCTCCAGAGGAGTTTGAAGAATCGGCCGAATCCAATCTCAAGGTACTTGAAAGCATAGCCATGCAGGCTGCATCGACATCATCTGAGATGCCCTCGCCACAGCCAATAGTGACCGAGCCTATCATTTCTGTCGAACCTACGCCGCCGCCTATACAAGAAGTTGTTGTCCGACCTCCAGAGGCTTTCAACGTTCAGCCCTCTACAGTCCCGAAAAGGGGTCCAGCTTATGCAGCCGCCTTGACCCTTGACTCTGACCTGTATAAGGAAATGAAGCAGATGCATCGAAATTTCGGTTTCGATGTCCTAATGCTTGTGGATGGTTCTTTATCAGTTGCACAAGTTGCCGATTCAATGTTTCAACCAAACGAGAGAGTAATTGATCTTCTAAAATGGGCTGCTTCGAAAAACATAGTTGGAGTTCCCTTGTGTGAAGAATCCATTGTCGTTTCTGAAGCTACAATGGGCAGATTTGTGAAGTGTCCAAAGTTTATTGGAGATTTATCGAAGATCGATGGTCGCGACGTCGAGATATTGAGGCTATGCGACGGCACTAAGACCACTGAAGAGATAGCAGAAATGGCCGGTGTTCAGAATTCCAAAGTTATTCAAATAATCGCCCGCAACAAGAAGTATGGTATCAAGATGATTGGCAAGACTATCTAGAAAATCAGAATGAGGTTCCACATCATATGGCAAAGATAGAAAATCCATTGTTCGTAAGCCTTTACGCTCAGTGGGTTGACAAGGTCCTCGCTGAAACAAGCAACATAGATGAGGCTAATCAACGACTTCGTGACTTAGGCAAAGAGATGGGATCTCATCTCTATTTGACAACCGAGCTTGCATCTAGGACAAAAGAAAGTGTGATGACACGTGAAGATGTTGGCAAGCTCATAGATAGTGTCTACAAACTACTATTTGATAGGAAGCCCACTGATGTGGATATGAAGTCCGCAAGGGGCTCAGTCAGAGTTGTTGATAAAGACTGCGTATGGTGTCAAGATGTCACATTGGAGGGAATGAGGGGATTTGGCTACTGCGAAGCATTCAGTGGCATCCTCGAGGCAATTCTTGAAATCAAGGGCGTAGATGCTAAGGTCTTCCAAGAGCTTTGCAAGGCTACCGGTGCTGACAATTGTACGTGGAATGTCCGTCTAGTATAGTGAGTCAACACAAAGCACTTAACACGCGATTCTGTTCTTCCTCCTTCGGAGGCGTATAATGTCTGAACAGGAAGATGTTATTCCTTGGTGGCAAGGTCGACTCAAAGAGAGAGACCTAATGAGAGCGTTTTTCGCTAAGACATGGAATAAGCTCGGTAATCGTATTGCAGTGATGTTCCCTGACAGTGTTAAAGACCTTTACTATAGTGCTGGGCGTCTTGCTGGATTGGAGGCGCAGCGTGAGTACTTCAGAGTGGGCAAACAGAAGCCACCAGGGGATTTCAAGGGAATTGTCGAGTTTCTCAAGATGGCACTTGGTACATTGATTGTACCATTTGGCAATGTTGAGATTGAGAATCTATACAAGCTCTTCCTAGATGAAGAAGCGATTATTCGAATCCAAGACAATCCCTATGCATCTGGCTATGATGCTGATGAGCCATCATGCTACTTCCTCAAAGGATTCACAGAGGCAGTCATTGAGTATCTTACAGACTACAACAGGATGGAATATGAAAAATTGCAGATTGTTGAAGAGACCTGCATGTCAGCTGGGGGAGATGCTTGCAGGTTCAAGATAACTCTCACATATCCTGCGCGTGGATAGATTGATTAATAGTACGTCCCTTAATCATTCAAATTGCTTAATTGGCATAAACATCAATAACCAATAGGCGGAAGATGGACAATGGGCTCAAAGATAGTTAGGAACTTCATAGTAGGACTGTCATTCCTTCTTCTAGCGACAAGTCTAACTGGACTAGTCCTTTCTGGGTTTGGTTCTACAAGCTCACAGCTAATTGCTCAAGAAGTTTCTGATTCTTCAGTAATGCCTGCCATAGACTTTAAGCCCAGTGTGCAATGGTTGCACAACACATCAACTATTGACTTCCATTTGAGTTCGATACTATCTGGCATAGGCACCTCTGTTGTTTCTATTGACGGGTTGTCGCGTTCAATCATACCAGGCTCCCTGTTCTTGGCATTAGGCACCATCTCACTGGAGAGAAGAGACCAAGAAAGACTTGAGAAGCTGCGAGACAGAGTAATTGATGAAATCTCCACATATCCTGGAATTCATCTCAGAGAGCTTCATCGAAACATAGGTTGCGCAATGGGTGCTCTTCAATACCATCTGAATAATCTTGAGAGTGAAGGTGTGATAATCTCTATCAGGAACGGTAATGCCAGACATCTGTTTCTTAGCGGATATTCTTCAGAAGATCAAGTATTGAGATTGACTGCATTCACCAGAAACCCAACGATACAGTCAATCCTGCAGGAGTGCGCG
>JAHQWZ010000336.1 GCA_029856425.1 Candidatus Thorarchaeota archaeon | reverse complement strand
ATATCATGCAATCAACCTAGACAAAGGGAAAGGAACTTTCTCTATTGACCCAGAGAAATGTGAAGGGTGTGGGATGTGTATCTCGGTGTGCCCATACCATGCTCTAAGCCTAGAATGAGCGACCCGAAAAATGGCACTACAGATAGAGAATCTCATCGAGGCCTTCTGTTAGGAGAACAGCCCTGTCTGTACTGACTAGATAGTCATTCTCTATGCGTACACCACCGAACGCTTTCAAGTAGACGCCTGGTTCAATGGTCACAACATGACCAGACTTGAAGTAGTCGTCACGCTTGTACAGAGAAGGATGCTCGTGCACCTCAAGACCAATGCCATGTCCCAGACCGTGTGTCATTCCCTCTGTGGCTTCAGGATTGAGTCTTCGAGAGTCATAGCCTGAACGTTTCAGACTCTCATAGCAAGCCATATTGACATCATCGATTCTAACCTCATCTTTGAGGGTGTCAACCGCTGCGCCAACTGCTCCCTGAACTGACTCGAACAAGTTACACAGTTTCTCACTGACCGTACCCTTCACAAAGGTGCGAGTGATGTCTGCGACATAACGCTCTTGTTTCAACCTTGGAAACACATCCAGAATTATTGGCTCCTCTGCCTTCAGCTCATCGGCAGGAGCACCTAGGTAATGCCAGTCATAGCCTTTCTTTCCAATGGCCAAGATTGTGTCTGATGCGGACTCAGCACCATGGTCAAGCAGAAAGTGCTCAAGAGCCAGTTTCATTCTCCCCACTGTCAATGGCTTGCCTTTGTACATCAAGGTCTTGTTTGGGCCAATGTCTGAGTCCTTGACCATCTCAAGTAATCTCGATATCCCACCAACTGTTGCATCTCCGGCCTTCTTTATTGCATCAATCTCAGCCGCTGACTTGGTTGCGCGTGCATCTTTTAGTAGGTCTGGGACCACCTTCACGTCATAGCCCATCTTCTGGACCAGTACAAGTCCTTCAGCGGGTATATGATTAGGTACACCAAGGACTTCCCCTGTGAAAATATTCTTCATGGTATCTTCAACAAAGACATCAAAGTGGTCCTGGGGAATTTTCCCCTCTTTCATTAGTCTGATGTAAATACCTGACAAGTCGTGAGTCCTAGTTATTCGACTCTCCTTCTCAACTCGTTCCAGAGTATTGAAGAACGAAGCAACGACTGGTTCTTCCCCTCGATTCTTCACATATGTGATCTGATCTGTTGATCTGAATCCAGTCAACCAGTAGATGTCAGGAGCATCAAATGCATTGCCTACTACTAATAGCCCGTCAATTCCCTGTGATTCCATCAGTGAATCCAAATCATCTAACACTGTTTACACCATTCTGCAATGTGTACTAACTGATGAAAAAGGGTTCCCTTTCAAGACTGCGAGTAAGGCTTCATCCTTCTTTCGACCTGTTCTCGGGTTGGGAAGTTGTAAGGGCCAGAGGTTTCTACATTGAAGGATGAACAAGTAGCACCAAAAAGGCCTGCACGATTTACATCACCAGTTCGCATATATTCCAGAAGAAAGGAGATTGTATACACCTCGCCGCAGCCAGTTGGGTCTGTCTGTGAATTGGCTAAAACAAGTGGAATATCCTTCTGGGTGTTACGAGTATATACTGTAGATCCTCGTCTATCTCGCGTCACCAGAACCATTCTTGGACCAATATTGAATAGCTCAGTCACGGCGGAAAGCTCGGATTTTGTACGATATGCTTGTTTGAGTTCATCCTCATCAAACTTCACAACATCTGCAAGTGCAAGAATCTTATCTCTCTCGGGCCACTCTCTCTGAATTACTTGTCCATCTTCGATTCCTCTTAGAAATCCTTGGGCGTCAATTGATAAAAGAGGACCTCCTACTCTCAAAGATTCAACAACAGAGAGGGAAATCTCTTCAGCTGTAAGCGGGGTGAAGTGATAGATGCTAGCACCAAAGTGCTCAGGAAGGATATCACTTGGGCTGAGCGGCGCTGCTATGGATTCGACTCTCTGTGTTCGGTTTCCTTCGGCATCATATTCATTGATGAACCTAGTACTCTTCTCTCCACGTGTTTGGATTCCAGAAACATTGAGGCCGGCACTTCTAAGAGTGTCATGATATTCTCTCTCGAAGTCCTCACCAACGCAACTGATGATGCCAGCACCCAAAGCACCAATCTTTGGAGCGATCATAGCATATGCTGGACCTCCGCCAATGGTTTCAGTTCTGCTCTCTGGAGTAATTATGAGATCCCTGCTCAGATGTCCAATTACAACAATCTCCAACTGCCTGACCTCTCTAGACACCTCTTGTCTCGGTAGCGAACGATAGAATAATGACACTCTAGCTAATAATTCCTCTGCATCAAATGCTCTAGTGACGAGCATTTGGTACTAGTGCTAATCCTCGTTCATAAGTGTTAAAATGGCATGAGTCCACGTCTTGAAACTGAGTTGGAACTCTTGGCAATAGTCACTGTGAAATTTTTTGCAACAGTTCGTGAGGCTGTCGGAACAAGAAGTGCAGAGATAGAGGCCAATGAAATCAAGAGATTGCTTGAGAGGCTCAAGATAACATATG
>JAHQWZ010000335.1 GCA_029856425.1 Candidatus Thorarchaeota archaeon | reverse complement strand
CAACGACTGGTTGCCTAGAGGACTGTGGGGTAGTCATGGCTGGAGCACCGGAAGACCTGTGCGGTTCAATCTTGGAGAAAATCAATGCAGTGGGGATTCCAGGTGAGATTGAGCCAGAGCTGATTCGACCCCGTGCACTCCACTCCAGACACCGAAAAGCCCTCACAGAATTGGAAACGCTCTTTGACAATGCACTAGAAGCGATGATAGACGACAAGCGTGTCCCTGGTGTATTGTGCAAACTGGCTGACCTGCACCTTTCTGAAGGTGACTACGCCAAAGCCATTTTGAAATATGAGGTATGTCTGGGCTTTAACAGCAGACTACCAGAAGCTTGGGTGCATATGGGAATGGCCTACTACCTTGTTGGCGAGTATCGCGATGCAGTGAGCTGTTTTGGGAGTGCATTAGCTGTCGATAAGCGTAACATGCGTGCGTTGACCTACTTAGCAATGGCACAGATTGAGCTTAGGAACTATGAAGAAGGTTTGAAGAATATAGAGAAAGCCCTCATGCTTTCACCGAATAACTCAAGAGCACTAATGGCTAAGGGGCTATACTTCAAGAAGAGAGGCAAGACTGAAGGTGCCATAACTTGGTTTAAGAGGGCAATAGAGAGCAAGAATGATTTCATCCCTGCATACATGGAACTTGGAGCCATACACTATGAAAATGACCAGCTTGACCAGGCAGAGGAAGCTCTCGTGGGTGCACTGCATGTTGATCCAGAGCAACCCTATGCAATGGCTCTGCTGGGCGATGTAGCTATTAAAAAGAAGGATTTCAACGAGGCGCTATTCTACTATGACAAGGCTGTAGGTGTGAAGTTCGATGAACCTGCTCTTTGGATACGCAAAGGTGACGTCCATAAGCTGATGAGGTCATACAAGGAAGCCCTGAATGCGTATTCTAAGGCAATAAATGCAGATCCAGAAAACATTGAGGCGTGGGTAAAGAGTGGGAATGTTCTGCTCTTAATGAGTGATGAGTCTGCAGCACTAGAGTACTTTAATACAGCACTAGCTTTGGCTCCAGATAACTCTGAAGTCGCTCACAGCCGTGGAATTGTATACTTCAATCAAGAGGGGTTCGAAGAGGCGCTTTCCGACTTCGACGCAGCTTTCTCTGTGGACCCCGGTAATCCCGAGCATCTCTACTATAGGGCGTTATGTTTAGAGAAGCTGGAAAGAAACCCCGAAGCGAGAAGAACATGGCAGATTGCATCATCTCTTTATTTGGAGGCAGGCGACGAGGTGAAATCTGCAGAATGCAATGCAAGAGCAAAGCGGCTCTCCAAAGTGATTTGGTAGTGAATGCTTCCGTAGTGCAAGAGCTTTGTGCAATATGCCTTGGGAGCTGTATTGCATGGCATAAGGATAAATAAGAACGTGAGATTTTCTTCCGACCAATCCAAAAATCATGTCGAGGCTGGACTTGACAGAACATGAGTGAGTTCTCGGAAGATCAAAAAGAACGTCAGACAAATGGAGCAAAAAGGACACCACCCAAAGCTAGATGGAAGGACATCGTGGGTTCATCAGCATTCGTTGAATCTCGTAACCTAGCCCCGAAGGTCGGAGTGGAACGTCTTTTTCTGAAGTTTGAGGGAGGAAATCCTACAGGAACCCAAAAGGATAGGATAGCGCTCGCTCTAGCTGAGGATGCATGGAAAAAAGAAGCAAGAGCCATAGTCACAGCCACCTGTGGAAACTATGGGGCGGCTCTTGCCTATGCAGCCAAATTATGGCAGATTCCAGCACACATTTTCATACCGAAGGGATACCATCTACCAAAAGACAGATTGAAGCGAATACAGGATGCCGGTGCTGAACTCCACTTCGAGGAAGGACAGTATGAGGACCTAGTATACCTATCAGGCGAGATATCTGAAAAGAATGGCTGGTATAACGCAAATCCAGGCGCTGATGGAACAACCGAGATTGCGTTGAACGCATATGCAGAAATCGCTACAGAAGCGTATAGAGAAATGAGGCGAGTCCCAGATTACGTCTTCTGTCCAGTTGGAAATGGGACAACGATTGCCGGTATCTATCAGGGCTACAAGAATTTGGTCGCATCTGGCAAAGTTATGAGAGTGCCCCGCATGATTGCTACAAGCACCAGAAGAGGCAATGCAATAGTAAAATCGTTTAAGCTAAGAAGTAGAAAGGTCATCGACCTGAGCAGAGAAGAAATCAAAGAAACCAAAATCAACGAACCTCTCACAAACTGGCATTCATTTGACGGCCAAGAAGCTCTAGACGCAATATACGAGTCAGATGGTTTTGCAGATTATGCTTCCGAAGCCAAGATGATTGAGTATGCGAAGCTAGCACGGGAGGAGGAAGGATTGAACGTACTCCCTGCAGCCGCGAGTGCTCTAGCTGTTATGGCTCAGCTCGCTGACAGCCGCGTAATTGTAAAAGGCCATTTCTTGGCAATTCTAACTGGTCGGGATTTCTAGGATTTCCTATTCATAGAACAAGTTTCATTGTAAGATTGCCTGATTCCTCACGTGCCACGAGATTAAATCCCAAACTCTCATAGAATCGCTGAAGATGT
>JAHQWZ010000334.1 GCA_029856425.1 Candidatus Thorarchaeota archaeon | reverse complement strand
CCCGGCAGAATCGATGACTATCTTTCAGTCGGCGGCTACAGGGGACTTGAGCGCGCTCTCAAGGAAATGACTCCAGAAGAAGTTGTGGAAGAGGTTTTAAAATCGGGACTCCGGGGAAGAGGCGGAGCAGGATTCCCAGCCGGACTAAAGTGGAGGCTTGGACGCAATGCACCCGGGAATAAAAAATACGCAATCTGCAACGCAGACGAGGGCGACCCAGGTGCGTTCATGGACGGGTCAATTCTAATTGCAGACCCTCACTCTGTGCTCGAAGGTCTCTCAATCTGTGCTTACGCTATTGGGGCAGACGAAGCTTACGTCTATGTTCGTCATGAATACCCAGCTGCAGTGGCTTCATTGAAGAAAGCACTGAAGGCCTCCTATGATAGAGGATTCTGGGGGAATTCCATTCTTGGCTCCAAGTTCAACCTGCAAATTCATCTGATGGAGGGCGCAGGAGCGTTTGTCTGTGGCGAAGAGACCGCGCTCATGGCGTCGATCGAGGGGCGGAGAGGTATGCCGAGACCAAGACCGCCATTCCCAACGGAGTCAGGTCTATGGGGCAAACCCACTGTTATCAATAATGTCAAGAGCTTGGCGAATGCTTCAATTATTCTTAGAGAGGGCTGGGAATGGTTCAAATCAATCGGGACAAAAGGAAGTTCTGGAACTGCAATATTCTCACTTACTGGGAAAGTCAGAAACACAGGTCTAGTCGAAGTTCCCATGGGCGCCACACTTCGAAACATCATTTTTGATGTGGGAGGTGGTGTCAAGGAAAATCGCACTTTCAAAGCAGTCCAGACAGGAGGACCAGCAGGAGGGTGCCTGCCAGCAGGGAAGCTTGACCTTCCTGTGGACTTTGATTCTCTGAGAGAAGCTGGAGCCATCATGGGCTCTGGCGGGATGATAGTTATGGATGAAACGACCTGCATGGTTGATGTTGCACGATACTTTCTATCGTTCACACAGCAAGAATCATGCGGCAAGTGCACACCTTGTAGGATGGGAACACTTCAGATGCTTCGCATTCTTGACAAGATTCGCGAAGGACGAGGTGAGGACGGAGATATCGAGAAACTTCTGGAACTCTGCGATACTGTTGTCGACGGATCATTATGTGGTCTAGGTCAAAACGCTCCGAATCCAGTTCTTACAACAATTGAGTACTTCCGCGATGAGTATGAATCTCATATTTATGACAAAACCTGTCCAGCAATGGTCTGCAGAGAGCTTGTGATGTTCATCATAGACGAAGAGAAGTGTATCGCATGTGGAGCTTGTAAGAGGATTTGCCCAACTGGTGCTGCACAGGGCAAGAAGGATGAGATTCATCACATCCAGCAAGACCTTTGTATCAAATGCGGTGCTTGCTTTGAGGTCTGTCCTCCCAAGGCAGAGGCTGTTTTGAAAATTCCAGCTCATAGTGAGTTGGCACGTACAAAGGGAGGGACAGATTAATGGCGACCATATTCATTGATGGCAAGAAACTCACGTTTGAAGAGAAGGGTGATACAATTCTCGATGTTGCAAGAAAATCTGGAATATACATCCCGACCCTCTGCGACCATGACGAACTGGAGTCCTATGGGGGTTGCAGGATGTGTATTGTTGAAGTCGAGGGTATGAGGGGATTCCCGCCTGCATGCACTACTGCAGCAAAAGATGGAATGCAGGTCAAGACTTCAACAAATAAGCTAATGTCCCTTAAGCGTAACATAATGCAACTTCTTCTGATGGAACACCCAAGTGCATGTATGGTTTGCGCTGAGCAAGAGGGCTGCAACAAATATCGACCAGACCCCTATAAGGCAGGAAGAGTGACTGGATGTACTACCTGCCCCAATCGATACACCTGCCAGCTAAGAGAGGTCGTTGAGTTCCTTGACATCAAGGATCTTGATTATCTCCCGCACTACAAGGAGATTAAAGTCGAGCGTGATGATCCCTTCTTTGATAGGGACTACAATCTCTGCATTCTCTGTGCTCGATGTATCCGTGTGTGTGATGACGTCCGAGGGACCTCAGCGATAACATTCGCTAAGAGAGGCCATGAAACTAGAGTCGACACTTCATTTGGTGTGTCTCACATAGATAGTGGATGTTGGTTCTGTGGAGCATGCATTGATGTCTGCCCCACAGGCTCCCTAAAACCACGGATGACCAAATGGACAGGCGCACCGGATTCGATCGAGGAAACGACCTGCGCACTATGTAGCGTGGGCTGTCAGACCAATCTCACTATCAAGTGGGAAAGAGTAATGGGATCGGAACCCGGGAGCCTTGAGAGTGGACCCAATCATGGCCATATGTGCGTACTAGGCAGATTCTGTATACCCTCCCTGGTTAATGCTCCTGACAGAATTAAGAATCCATATATTAAGAAAGAAGGAAATTTAGTACCGGTATCCTGGGATGAGGCTCTTGATGAAGTATCTCGGATACTGAAGGAAGTTAGCCCAGACAGAGTTGGTTTCGTATGAAGCCCGGTCTTGAGGAAAAGATGCGAGAACTTGTTATGGGCGAGAGTGCTTCTGCAGCACTTGAGGAATGGTCACAATTTCTAAGT
>JAHQWZ010000333.1 GCA_029856425.1 Candidatus Thorarchaeota archaeon | reverse complement strand
AGACCCACACTCTCCACCATGACCATGAAGTCCTCGCACTCCTTGACCATGATGCCCTTGTACTTTGGATTCAGACGATCTGCCATCTCAGGTAGGTACTCTTTCCCAAAACGTTCCCTAATCTCGTCGTCAAAGCCAGCTTCGTCGAGGACTGGGAATGCATAGAGATGGTCTGCACCCCTCGCAGCGGTGACTGCAGCCAAACCCATGGACTTTTGAGCACGTGGTTCTTGTCCTGCGATTTCTTGTTTCTTAACTGTCATAACGAATTTTTCAGTCCCTCGTCCGATTTTCTCAGCTGCTCGAGCACTGCCCTCTGCTAGGACATCGCCAAAGCCCTCTCGTAGAGCTATCATCTCCGTGAGCTTGACAACGGTCTCATGGTTGCCCCAACTGAGATCAATACCACCCGTGTCTTCAGACGTCAATAGTCCTTCATCCCATGCTTCCATTGCCCATGAAATCGTTGCACCCAATGATATGGTATCCATGCCATACATGTTGGCTAGGTGATGACTATAAAGAACTGACTCCAAGTTGTCGTTACCACATCGCGAACCAAGCGAGGACTGCGACTCGAACTCCGGCGAGCCTCCAATATACTTGTACGGTCCTTCCCTTACCCTTGTGTATCTGCCGCATCTCTGCAGACAGCTCCAGTCCGATCGTGGCTTCACCAGATGTTTCTCTGTTATAGTGTGTCCGCTTATCTTCTCAAAGCCTTCGAAGACGCCTTGTCGCATATTGTAACTTGGGAGTCTTCCGATATGATTCATCAACTCAACGAGATTGGTCGTTCCGTACTTCGCTCGTTCCTTTGTGAATGGATTTGCTAGCATTCTCTCATAGAACTTATCCATCTGATTGAGGTAGTTCCTAGGGTCTGCCACCTCGAGTCTACCAGTACCTCTGACTGAGATTGCTTTGAGTCGCTTTGAGCCCATTACAGCACCAAGTCCTGACCTTGCAGATGCACGGTCTCTGTCGTTCATGACAGCCGCAAACCGCACCCTATTCTCTCCTGCTTGGCCAATGGATAGCACCCTGGCTCTCTTGCTATGCCTCTCACGAATCCAATCATCAGTTTCAAACACGGATGTCCCCCATATATCGGTCGCATCCCGAAGCTCCACAGTATCATTCTGGATGTGGAGATATACGGGGTCTGGTGATGCACCAGTGAAAATGATAGCGTCGTAGCCTGCAAACTTCAGTTCAGCACCCCAAAATCCGGCTGCGTGGGATTCTCCCCATACATCAGTGAGGGGCGATAAGGCTGCCACCACGTGACGCGATGCCTGCGGGAACATAGACCCTGTGAGAAGTCCAGTAGCAATTCCTAGCACATTCTTGGGAGACAAGGGATCAATGCCCATAGGTATGCTATCGTACAGAACCCGTGAGAGATAGCCCGCTCCAAGGAGATATTCCCTGACCATCTCTTCCTCGACTGGTCGCTTCTCTATCTCACCCTTGGTCAGGTCAATCCAGAGACTATTCCCTCCGATTCCCTTCATTATATCTCCTCCTTATTGTATAGCTCACTCTCATACTTCTCATAGAGAGCTGAGAGTCTACCATCAGAGTCCTTCTCCTTCAGTTCACTCTCAGTAGTGATCCATATTGCATTCACAGGGCATCTCTCGACACATGCACCGCATTGTATACATTTGATTGCCTTCCCTGAGTCTGGATGAAGTCTGATCGCATAATAGGGACATGCCTTGACACATTCACCACTGCCAGTACACTTCTTGTTGTTCACAATGACTACTCCTTTTGAGGTTCGACTCAGTGCATCGTTTGGACAGGCTGCTATACACGGCGCGTCCTCACAGTTTCTACAGAAGAGTGGAAAATCAAGTCCGGGCTCAATTCTCACTGCCCTGACGCGAGACCAATTGGGACCAATCACCTTCGAATATCGCATGCTGCAGACATTGACACATACCATGCATCCTGTGCAGACTTCTGGGTCTCCAAATACGTACTTCAGCTCAGTCATTCTTCAATCCTCATATGGCGTAATGCCCCGCATCGCTTGGAACATGCCATGACCTGGCTTGACCAATGTTCTATCCTCCTCAAAAACAGGAGTGCCACGGACAAATGTCATGACAGGCGCTCCCTTCATTGTCATGCCCTCGTACAATGTCCAGCCGCATTTCGAGAACATCATCTCAGACGTAATCTTCTCCTCTCTAGTAGGGTCAATGATAATAAAGTCTGCATCAGATCCCACAGACAGAATGCCCTTTCTGGGATAGAGTCCGAACAACTTAGCTGGATTTTGCGAAGCAACATTCAGGAGTCGTCTGAAAGATATTCGACCCTTGTTCACGCCCTCAGAGAGCAGCACCCTCAGTATCATCTGGATTCCATCAACGCCTGACCAAGCTTCACGGATGTCATCAGAACCCGCTTCTTTCATCTCCAAGGGGCATGGTGCGTGATCACTGACTGTCATATCGATTGTTCCTCGAAGCATTGCCGACCATAATGCTGATCTATCTGTCCTAGACCTCAGAGGCGGATTCATCTTGCTCTTTGGTCCAAGTCGGTTCATCTCATCTC
>JAHQWZ010000332.1 GCA_029856425.1 Candidatus Thorarchaeota archaeon | reverse complement strand
CTGATCAAAGAGACGGAAGGTGATGTTCAGGAGCTCCCCAAGGTCAGCGTTTCCAATTGGGTCAGGTGAGAATGCCATAGATCTTCCAACAAGTGTGACTCTCACCAGTGTGGAGTCGTCCAAGTAGTAAGGTGCAATCAGATTATTCCAATCAACGAAAACTGTTAGATTGTAGCCGCTCACGAGGGTCGCGCTAAGAATAGAAGAGTTGACCTCTAATTGGAAATTCGATCCAAGTGGAGATAGGATGAAATCTCCAGGAGCAAGGAGCAAACCGTCAGCCCAGACCTCAATATCTGAAGCGGCTATGCTTGCTATTGCAATATTTCTACCAAGGTCGTAGTATGCGAAGGTGAAAGTTACATTATCCCAATATTGCGTTTGAGAAGGCGGAGTCAATATCTCTACGTTTGTCTCACGTTCAGTTGTCCGTACTGAAACAGCGACGTTGGCATCATCATGGTACGGCCTATTCGAAGGATTCCAGGTTGCATAAACCGTAAGTACAGTGATACCCAGACCATCTAGAGCAGTTGTATTTACAGAGAGCACATAATAGCCGTCACCCAGATCTGTAACCAGGTATTCTGCTCCCTGTGATAGAGGGGTTGCGCCTTTGCTAACTGTAATGCTATCGGCCACGATTCCAACTGATCCAGAAGCATCAAGGTCTCTATAGAAGACTGTGAAGTTTGCATAGTCTAAGTATGGAGTTGGATCAGATGGGTCTTCAAGCACCAATTTCGAGGACCTAGACCTTAGCTCAAACAGGATGTAGGTAGTATCAGCAGCGTAAAACGGAGACTGGGCCGCATAATTCATCCGAACAAGCAGTGTGTACTGAGTATTTGTTACCAGCGATGGATGGTTGTAGGTTTCAACTGAGAGATCGTACTGCTGAAGTACCGCATTCCAGGAAATTGATACATCATCAGTCCAGGTTAAGTTGAGAATAGTAAATGTTACCAGCGCGGAACCATTTCCGATAACGGATAGAGTTTCCAAGTCCTGATAATTGAGCACGAATTGCATTGTTGAATTGTATGCAAGCTTATCTGTGGGCTCTGCAGACAGCAGGGTGATTCGGTAGTTAACTATGAAATCACGCGTAAGGCTCTCGTCGGCCAGATAAAACTCTGGAGTAGTTAGGGAAACTCCCAACACATATTTTGGAGTTGATGGCCCTCCATAGTAAGTGGTGTTGAGGACAACTTGATACTGACCTGAGCCAATCAGCGTAACGGTGTAGAATGAACCGGGAATAGGAAATGCCTCAAATTCGTCGTAGAGTGTGAGTGTTGCAGTGGAGATGCCTCTAGAAACTGCACCAGTGACATCGGTCCAAGTCACTGTGAAAGTCACGTTATTCATGTATTGTGTTGGCGCAGGTGCCTGATAGTTTACGACGGTCTGTCGGCTCAGAATCGTGATGAAAATAGTACGACCGGTGCGATTATTGTAAAACGGAGCGCCATTCCATGTGACATCAAGCGTAAAGGATTTCTGTCCCAAAGGCGATGCAAACTGACTTGTATTGAAGGTGAGCGTGAACTCCTTGCTTAGGGGATTATAGCTTACAGGCTGATGTAGCGTGATTGAAACTCCGATATTGAGAGCTGGATCATCCTCGATTGGCGTGTTCCCTCCTCCAGTCACATCGTCGAATGTGAATGTGAGATTGGAAAGCTCGCCCCATGAAGTTGGAGATGGTGGTACGATCGAAACGAGGGTGTCCCTTGGTAAAACACGGACTGAAATCACATCGAACCGGTTCGTGTAGAAGGGAGGAACACCTTCTGTCCAGTTGATCTGTACATTCATGTAGTATAGGCCCGTTGCACCAAAGATTGTGGTATTGAAATCAATGGAATAATTGCCTGGTTGATTTCCGCTATTGATTTCTTGAATGTTCACCTGTCCAAGGTCAACTGTAGTCCCTTGGAAGGATACTGAAATATGAACATGGAATGTATCATTTGTAATGCCTACTCCTCCTAGGTCGCTATAGAAGAATATGTAACTCATGACACCTAGGTAGGCAGTTGGCTCTGATGCGACCATCAGTGTCAGGCGAGAGTCCTCACCGACAATATTTGCACTGACTATCAGCCATTTTGCCTGATACTTCTGAATTGGCCCTGACCAGCTGAATGTGATATTGAAATTCCGGAGACCCTGGCTAAATTGATTAGCTGGTATCTGAACTGTATAGAATCCACCAGTATCATCTATCGTACTGAAACCAACAGGACCTGACGCATTTTCAACAGTGATAGAAAGGCTGGCCAGAGGTGTGATTCCCACAGCGTTATCGATGTCGCCATAGTACAATGAAACATTGATGATTCCATTATAGGTGGTTGGCGCGATAGCGCTAACGAGTCTGAAATCGGTGCTGTGTGGGCGAATGGTTACAGAGATTGTGAATAAACCATCCTGATAGTTTGGTCGTGAGAATGTGAACGTCACAATCAGGTTCTGTGTAAGACTATCTGAATCAATTGTGTTGAATGTTATCTCATAAATGCCGGGTCCTGAGAGATATTGAACTTCAATATTGCCCCAACTAGAAACAACAGT
>JAHQWZ010000331.1 GCA_029856425.1 Candidatus Thorarchaeota archaeon | reverse complement strand
GGGTTAGGTTCTGCGATTGAACGTTTCCCAACTCTCCTTATGGTCATGCTGATTATTGGCTCCTTATACGCAATAATCATGATCCCAATTCAAGAATCACTAATCACGATTCTAGAAGCTATGATGATAATGGACCTTGATGCAATGACCCAAGCATCAGGAATGCTTCTGGTGATGGCAATTGTGTATATACTCATTGTGGCATTGTTCTATCCGAATGCAGCTGTAGTGATGAGTGAAGAGCAAGGTGCAGGGGGTTCGATTAGCAGAACAATAAGTCTTACAAAGAATAACTTCCTCCATACTCTGGGAGGCATCATTTTATTCCACATTATTTTGATAGTTATCATACTGGCAATAGAGTTTGGGCTTATTCTAGTCTTGGGAGCTGGACTCACAACAATAATCACTCCATTCACAACTCTATTGATCATTACGCCAATTACATACATCTACCAAGTTGTTCTTTACAAGGATTTAGCGGCAAGAACTTTTCAGACAGAGCAGGAGTACTGGTAATGAGATTTGCACCCGGAAAAACACCCGGGTGCTGCTCTATTTCTTCAGGCCGCTTTTCTCAACAAACTCTGAGAGAATATCCTCAAGATCTGGCTTTCCAATCTCTTGCAGGTCGTATCTGATTCTAACACTTGTCTTGTTGATTTTGATGAGTCGTCCCAGGTCAATGGGAGTTCCAATTATGACCGCCTCCACATCCGCTTTGTTGATTGTATCTTCAAGCTCCTTCATCTGCACCTTGCCATATCCCATTGCTGGCAAGACATCTTCTAGGTGGTAATACTTCTCGAATGTGTCCTCAATGGAGCCCATGGCAAATGGTCTTGGGTCGACAATCTCAGCACCTGCCTTTCTGGCTGCAATGTACCCTGCTCCGTAGGGCATATTTCCATGAGTGACTGTAGGACCATCCTCCACCACTAAAACTCTCTTGCCTCGAATCACGCTCATGTCATCTACAGTGACCGGTGAGGCGGCTTCTATGATGACTGCTCGAGGATTGACACGCATTATGTTGTCCCTAACCTCTTCTACACAGTCATAGTCCGCAGTTTCAACCTTGTTGATGATTACAACATCAGCCATTCTTAGATTGGTTTCTCCTGGGTAATAGGAAACTTCATGCCCCGGTCTATGTGGATCCGTGATTACGATAAGTAGGTCTGGACGATAGAAGGCAAAGTCATTGTTGCCACCATCCCAGGTAATAACATCAGCTTCCTCTTCAGCTTGGCTTAGGATTTCGCCGTAATCAACACCAGCATAGAGCGTCACACCCATGTTTATCATGGGTTCGTATTCTTCTCTCTCTTCGATTGTGCAATTGTATTTGTCCAAGTCTTGGAGAACCTCATAGCGCTGTGCTATCTGGGTTGTAAGGTCAGGATCGTAGGGCATCGGATGGCGTATGTTGACGGGCTTAAGTCCCATATCAACAAGAATCTGATTCACTCGTCGAGACGTCTGGCTCTTACCACAGCCAGTTCTCACAGCACAGATTGCAACAACTGGTTTCTTGCTCTTCAACATCGTGGTGTTGGTTCCCATGAGTCTAATATCAGGACCGATGCTGTTCACCCATGCAATCTTATGACCGACAGTGTCGTAGGACAGATCTGAATAAGCCAGAATACACTGTTCGACTTCAAATTTCTCAACCAATTCAGGGAGCATCTCTTCAGGATAGATCTTGATGCCTTCAGAGTATAGCTTTCCAGAGAGCTCCGGTGGGTACAATCTATCCCCAATACCTGGTATCTGCTCTGCTGTGAACGCCACAACGTCATAGTCTTCATTGTTTCGAAAGAACACGTTGAAGTTGTGGAAGTCACGGCCGGCAGCACCCATAATGATTACTTTCTTTCTGGTCATTCTAATTTCTCCACAGAACCTTGTCAGAAACCTAGGTCCTAGCCAAGGATGGGAGTTAAGAAATTAGCGGTGGGTGTAAGCGTCTCGAAAACCAACCGTCGATTTTTCGACGAAGCTTTCCGATAATGATAACTTTGGTTATCAGTGAATAAGTTCGGAAAATCGCAGAGATAACACCTACCTTTAAATAGAGTCGATGAATCCTATATTGGAAGAGTGCTCTTTAGAGTCTCATGCCGGCTTGTCAGTGGGGTGCAACTTTGAAGCTTGTGGAATTGGCGAAGACTGCTGTCAGAATACTAAAGGAAAGTGGGGAGGACGGAATCCGAAGCGATGTCTTGGCTGAACAACTCAAAACACCGAAACGTCGAATCTACGATGTGATTGCTGTGCTCAAAGCTCTTGGGCAGGTATCAACGAAGCGTCGATTTGACGGAACAACTATCGCTTGGATCGATCAGAGCAAGAAATACGTCTCTAAGAGCCAGCATGATGAGGTGGTAGCGAAGTTCGTCGAGGCAGATCGAGAGCGCATCGATCTTCAGCTTCAACTTGTTCAGTTGAAGGAGCAGCTCCGGATCACAAAGACGAAGCTTCGCAGAGATGTTAAGGCAATTGAAGCGGAAGATAGGACCGAGTTTGATACCACGCAACTGCGTGTTAGAGCGCTTTCGCATTCAGGCATTAAGAAA
>JAHQWZ010000021.1 GCA_029856425.1 Candidatus Thorarchaeota archaeon | reverse complement strand
TTCTTCGAGCCACAGAAGCAGTTGATTGTAGTCTATATCTAGTTCCGAAATAACGCGTTTGGCTGTTTCTGGGTCTGTAGTCATAAACAATCTTCCAAAAGCATCACTAACCTCACGACGCACGTCACGAGACGGCAATCCTTCATCTGATGTACGCCCGCTTACAGAGAGCGTTTCAAGATCGGATATTGCAGCTCGAAGGTCGCCTCCCGCCTTATCTACAATTCCTTCTAATACCTCATCTGAAAATAAAGAATCATGTGCTAATGCAATCTCTCTAATGACAGCTACCATTTCATTTGGTTCAATTGCCTCGAATCTAAACACCTTACAGATTTTCAGCAAGTCCTTGATTCGTGAACTGTTTGGATCATTTGCAGTCATTATGATGGGATGTACGGTCTCCTCGATGATTTTCAGGATTGCACCGACACCTCCGCGATCACCGGTGCCGGAAAGGCCATCTACCTCGTCCAAAAGAAGAAGACGAAGTCTACCATCCAACGTCTGCTGTGTTGCCGCTTTCCAGACCTGATTTTCAATACTTCCCTTGTTCCGTTTATCACTAGAATTGAACTCCACAAGTTCCAAGTCGTAATCATGAGAAAGCGCTCCCACAGATGCGGTTTTTCCTACTCCTGGAGGACCAATCAAGAGCGCAGCTTTCCTGTTAGGTGATCCACTAATCCACGCCCGAACCCATTCTTTCAGCTCTCTTATTGCATCGACATTTCCAGCGAGCTGTGTGAGTCTTGTAGGTCGATGAAGCTCTGGCCACGGTAGGTTCTTGTGACTCATGATTCACCCCGTTCCAGTCCTATATGAGCCAATAGTGCACTCAGCTGAATCTCCCCACTTGCTCCCTCTCCGATTCTGAACTCGGCTTCTGCTGTCCTTTCAAGAATTGCCATCTTTCGGTTTTCAGAAATGTTCAGTTTCAGTACTTCTCTATGTAATTGCCTTGCTAAATCTACGGGCGAAACTCCTTGCTGATAGATAAGCGCTCTTAGCTTTTCTAGAGATTCCTCGTAGTTTTCACCCACAGAATCCAACATTTCCTTAATCGCCTTGGGATTTGCTCTACCTGCTATTGCAAAGACTACTTTATCATCAACTGTTTCCCCTGCAGACGCAGAAGCCTGAAGGAGATTGATAGCAGCTCGCATGTCTCCTTCAGCAAGGTATAGTATCGCTTGGATTCCGGCGGCATTGGCAGAAATCTTCTCTTTCTTCGTTATATACTTCAGTCTTTCAGTAATTGAGCTATCGCTCAAACGTGCGAATCTGAATATTGCACACCTAGACTGAATCGGTGGAATTATCCTACTGGAATAGTTGCAAATCAGCACCATTCTGCATGAGCCAGCATACGATTCCATCGTGCGTCTCAAGGCATGTTGAGCGTCGGCAGTGAGATGGTCTGCTTCATCCAAGACCAGAATCTTAAAGGGAGCATCACCTGCTGGCATGATTCTGGCGAAGTTCTTTATTTGATTCCTAACGACATCAATACCTCTCTCATCACTCGCGTTTAATTCCATAAAGTTGCGGTCGAAAGTTTCTCCAAAGAGATCTCTTGCCATCGCCATGGCAGCTGTGGTCTTACTTGTACCTGGAGGTCCAGTGAACAGACAATGCGGCACATTCCTATTCTGTACAAACTTTGTCAGACTCTCAATGATTGATTTTTGCCCAATAATTCCTCCTAGTGTGGGAGGGCGATATTTCTCTGTCCAGAGGTCCAAATCCATTCGATTCCCATCCCGTCGTAGACTGCGGTGACAATCTTCTAGCGCTCTTAAAAGCTTCTCCGGAAGCATCGATTCACTTGAAGATGTAGTCTTACTCTACTAGAGAGCACTCTTGCTGGACTAAAAGGAGCACTATATGTCCGCATTCAAGAACAAGCTCTTTATGGTATGCCACTCAATCGATAAGTGTGTACATGATGACTTTCCAACGCGATGTCAAAACCATAAAAGAGCGTTTTGTGATACAGTTTCTGAACGAAGCACGTACATGTACTTTTCGAGAGGATGTGCCTGAGGTCATAATTGGCGGAGAAAAACTTGGTCCGTTCAAGACTGGAACGACGACGCAATTTCAGAATTGGGCAATTGAAAGGCTCGTTGCACACAATCTTGTTGAATTGGATGCCACAGAGGCATATGAATCACTGAGACGTTTTCAAAACCTGTATAATGCAGAGGAAAAGCAGCCCCACAAATTGCAGGTATTTCCTCCATTACTTTATTCTGCACTTATCAGAAAGGTGACCCAACTTCAGAGTGATAAAACCTCAATAGACCCTAGACGCCATGACGAAATCGAGAAGATACGAAGGATGCTCAGAATTCTGGTTGAAAATCGTTTGTCTAAAATAATGCGCGTTGCCAAGTCTGGCACAAATCAGGATAGGCGTAAACAGATGGCACTGGAAGAAAGGTGGCTTGTCGACGAGCTTGGTATTCTCCTCTCTACTTGGCGCGAAATGGTGACGGAATAGAATCCTCACAAATTACAACTCGAACAAATCCTAGGCAGCTCTGGCAGAGTTAAAAAGGCACACTCACAACTAACGAGAGCGGGTTTTAATATCTGAGCCCACAGACATAGTGTGAGAGTCGTGTGACATCACTAGGACCAAATCCGGAGTGTTCGGAATAATCATGACATTAGAAATGGAAACTGAACAGGAGCGATTTGAAGAATTCATCCGTACTTTCAAGGATGAACAGGGGAGCACAGTCTATTGGTCTAGAGTTCAACAGATGTCCATCGATGACGAATCTTCATTGGTTGTAGATTTCCAGGATCTTATTGGATTTGATAATGTGTTCATGGCATTTGCCACAGAAGACCCTCAGACATTTCTTAGGATGGCTCATAACGCTTTAGTTTCTATTCTCAAAATTGAAGACCCTGAGTATGTAGGCACAATTGGGCATGACGGACTGCAAGTTCGTATCATAAACTACAGCGAGAATGTTCCTCTTAGACACATAAGATCACGACATATTGGGAAGCTTATTCGCATAAGCGGCATCATGATGCGTGCAAGTGAAGTCAAGCCACTATTGGTCAATGCCACATTCCAATGTAGAGTCTGCATGGCTGAGATTCCTCAAGAACAAGAAGAGGGTCGATACACCGAACCTCCACTGTGTTCTACCTGTGGGAAGAAAACCCCAATGAAACTATTGCTTGCAAAGTCGCGGTTCATAGACTGGCAAAAGGTTCGAATACAGGAATCTCCTGAGGAGCTCCCTCCGGGTCAGATGCCTCGATCAGTTGACGTGGTGCTAAAAGGCGACATTGTAGATATCTCAAGACCTGGTGACATGGTGAAGGTGACTGGACTGCTACAGACTACCCCTGACTTTTCTAGGAGGGGTGGGAAGCTGGCCACCTTCAACGTGTTCATCGAGGCAAATGGGGTAGAAATTGCTGAGAAGGAATACGAGCAACTCGAAATTTCTGAAGAGGATGAGAAAGCAATAAACGAATTGTCTAAAAATCCGTACATCCATGAGAAGATTTACAGATCAATCGCTCCTGCAATACAAGGCCATGACGAAATAAAACAATCCATCTCACTCCTCCTATTTGGTGGGGTCGATAAGACACTGCCGGATGGAACTCGATTGAGAGGGCGGTCGAACATTCTGATGGTTGGTGATCCCGGCACAGGAAAAAGCCAGATTCTAAAATTCGTTTCAGGTCTTGCTTCCAGAGCCTTGTACACATCTGGAAAGGGTACTACTGCAGCGGGCCTGACAGCAGCAGTAATCCATGATGCTGATAGTGGAGCTATGACACTTGAAGCTGGAGCATTGGTCTTGGCAGATCAAGGGATTGCATGCATTGACGAGTTTGACAAAATGGATCCAAATGATCGAACAGCAATACATGAAGCAATGGAACAACATACTGTGAGCATAGCAAAGGCTGGCATTGTTGCTACACTGAATGCACGCACTTCAATCCTAGCCGCGGCAAATCCAACACTTGGTCGATATGAAACATCATGGACTCCTCAGGAAAATATCAAACTACCCTTCACAATACTGTCCAGATTTGACTTAGTCTGGGTCATGATTGACACTCCAAACGAAGAACGCGATAAGGAGCTAGCCAGATTCATTCTGGATATGCATCAGGGGAAGCCAACGAAAACAACAGACGAAACAGCTCCAATACCTCCAGGTCTCTTAAAGAAATACATTGGATATGCTAACCGTAACGTGATTCCCCAACTGTCTCCAGAGGCCGCTGAGGCAATTGAGGATTTCTACGTGGGTCTCCGAAAGCGGGCCGAAGGAGGGGCTGCTCCTGTACCAATTACTGCTCGGCAGCTGGAGTCATTAGTACGCCTTGCAGAAGCTCGAGCAAAAATGGCTCTGCGAAAGAATGTCACTAAAGAGGACGGTCAAGCAGCTGTGGCTCTTATGACCGCGTCATTGCAAGGAGTGGCTCTTGATGTTGAAACGGGCGAGCTTGACATTGATCGTTTAGTTTCGCAGGAAAGTGCCTCACAAAGAAGCGCCAGAACTGCTATTATCAATACTCTCAAGGAAATGGAAACTGATGGTTCGGAAAGTGAGGTCGAGTTACTGCAGAGATTAGAGGTCAAGGGCTTACCCAGAGAGAGAGCTGAAGCAATCATAGCACGACTTGTAGAGGAGGGTGCGGTATATAGACCCAAGGGCGAGGGCACAATACGACTGCCACCCAAAAGCTAGTAGAATCAGGTTTTGCAACGGAGATGACCGAAACGCAACTTGAGAGCTTGTCGATAAACAAGAAGGTCATCAAACTGCTTCAAGACAATGGAATATCTACACTCTTTCCACCTCAAGAGTCTGCATTTAATACAGGAGTATTGGAAGGCAGGAATCTTGTTCTAGCTGTTCCCACAAGTGCTGGAAAGACGTTAGTAGCTGAGATATGCATGCTCAAGAGCATTCTGGAAGGTCATGGCAAAGCACTGTATCTTGTTCCATTACGCTCACTTGCACGGGAGAAGTACTCTGAATTCAAGAAATATGAATCACTAGGGATTACTATATCAATGTCTATAGGGGACTACGACTCTCCAGGTACCCGTCTCAAAGACGCCGACATAGTTGTACTGACTACAGAAAGAGCTGACTCATTGGTACGTCATAAGACTCAATGGCTTGAAGAAGTAGGAATCATTGTTGTAGATGAGGTCCATCTGGTTAATGATTCAAATCGCGGTCCCACCTTGGAAATGCTTATCGCCAAAATGATGCAGGGCATTCCAGATGTACAAATTGTGGCATTAAGCGCTACAATTTCCAATTCAGATAGAATTGCTGAGTGGTTGAATGCAGAACTTGTCACAAGTACATGGAGACCAGTGCCTTTGAGAGAGGGGGTATATTTTGATAACAAGATATCATTCATTCTTGATGGCATGTCCAAGTCCATTCCAAGAAGGCGACCTGAGATCGTTAGTGACGTGATTTGTGATATTCTGGAAGAAAAGGGACAGGCTCTTGTCTTTGTATCAAGCAGGCGAGCGACTGTTGCCGTCGCCAAGAAGATTGCTTCGTCAGTTCGTCCTTATCTCAATATAAATGCATTAGAACTGCTGACGAAAGTAGCTAAGAAGTTGTCCGCAAGACCCTCAGCTCCAGAAGCAACAAAGATCCTTGCTCGGGTTATTGCTTCAGGAGTGGCCTTTCACCATGCTGGGCTCGACAACAGCGAAAGGACACTTGTTGAGGACTTCTTTAAAGATGACATGTTGAAGGTCGTTATAGCAACCCCTACCCTCGCTGCTGGTGTAAATCTACCAGCTAGACGTGTTATCATTCGTGACTATCGCCGCTTTGAGCAAGGTAGAGGCAGCTATACTATCCCTGTCCTTGAGTACAAGCAGATGGCAGGAAGAGCTGGCCGGCCCAAATATGACAGCTATGGAGAGGCAATACTCATTGCGAAATCCGAGCAAGAGCGTGACTCACTCACAGATGAATACGTGTTAGCTGAGCCAGAGAGAATCACATCAAAGCTCGCATCACCATCCGCTCTCCGTTCTCATCTGCTGGCATCTATTGCGACTGAGATGACACAGAACAGGGAGGAAGTTGACTCATTAATCAAAGGCACATTCTTCTCACACCAATTCGACCCGCTTGAAATCCAACACCATGTTTCATCAGCACTGATTTTCCTTGAAGATGGCCAATTGATTGATTGTACTGAATCTGGTGTATATTCCGCTACTCCTTTGGGCAAGAGGACATCTAGACTATACATTGATCCCTATACCGCCATACTACTTCGTGATGTACTTGCTGAAGCCAAAGAAGTAACTACTATTGGTGTTCTTCATCTCATCTGCCACACTCCTGACCAGCAAATCGCCTACCTGACTAAATCCGAATTTGACGAGTATGACTACTTCGTCGAAGAACACAGTAGTGACTTAATGATTGAACCGCCAATAGATGAAATAGAGGACTACGCACGGTTTCTTGCAGAAGTGAAGACAGCACGACTGTTGGAAGAGTGGATCTCTGAGAGTTCTGAACGTGAGATTACTGAAGGATTTAGTGTTGGTATGGGCGACGTTCACAGGTATGTTCAGACTGCAGAGTGGTTAGTCTATTCAACATCAGAGATTGCAAAAGTAATCAATGCTACACAACACATTCCATTGCTCTACAATCTTCGGTTTCGTCTCAAATACGGCGTACAAAAAGAGCTACTGGACCTTGTCCGCCTCAGAGGAGTCGGTCGTATAAGGGGTAGGATGTTATATGCCAATGGTTTGAAGAATCAGTCTGATCTCTATCATGCATCGCTTGAAAAAATCGCCCGTATACCAACAATAGGCACTTCATTAGCTAGGTCAATAAAGCGGCAGCTTGGAGTGGATCTACCCGTCACGGAAAATGAAGCTATTCTTATTGAGCCTGAAAATGACCAAGACTCTTTTTCAATTCAGACTCTTCTTGAGGACTTTGAAATCGAGAATGACTAGAAGTGAATACCACTCAAACTTCTTCTTAACCTATCAATGAGCTCTCTTGTGTATTGTGTACAATTCTCACTTTCATCATGTGTATCGGAATATGATGTTACTTCGGTACCACTGAGTTCTTCTATAATATTACGTGAACACTTTCCTACAATATCAAGATCATAACCGCCCTCAAGGAAGAATGCCAATTTTCCTCCACAGAGATTCTTTGCCATTGAATTTAGTCTAGAGTTCATCATTGCCATTCCAGAGGTGGTCAAACCCAATACGGTCAACGGATCACTGAAATGTCCATCAAAACCGCATGAAACAAGCACAAACTCGGGTCTATATGACTCACTGATCTTTTCCACGATTTCGGAAAATGCGATGTCATAGGATCTATCGCCTGCTCCTGGATACATTGCAAGATTGACATTGTAGCCCTCTCCCTCTCCGGAACCAATCTCATCAGGAAATCCCGAGCCTGGGAAGAGGGTTCGCCCATCTTGATGAAGCCCTATATAGAGGACCTTATTGATCGTATAGAATGCATTCTGGGTTCCGTTTCCATGATGGGCATCATAGTCCACAATCAGCACTCTCTGGGCTCCATGTTGTTGAATGAGATGTTTCGCTGCAACAGCCACATTATTGATGAAACAGAAACCGAGGGCTCTATCATATTCTGCATGATGTCCCGGTGGGCGACACAACACGTATGCATTATTAGAGGTGCCATCCATGATTCTGTCCATAGCCAATGTACCAGCGCCAGCAGCCATCATTGCGGCATCATAGGTGTATTTGTTGACAGCAGTGTCAAGTGTAAAATACCCGCCCCCACTCTCAGACTTGGATTTGACCATATCTATGTACTGCTTTGCATGAATAGAATAAATCAAATCTAGATTGGCAGGCATGCCCTCAACCACATTAACTTTGGATTCCTCAAGAAGTCCAGTTTCTTGGATGTGTTTCATAGCCGACAACAATCTTTCAGGGCTTTCCGGATGACTCGGTGACATCACATGCTTGGTGAATATTTCATGATAGAGGAGGTCCGTGGTCATTACTATACCCCTTTGTCTGCTTGATTCATTTCCCGTAGATAAGTGTAGACCCCGAAACCAATTGGTCGTCATCTATTCGAACACGTGTTCCAGTAATGCTTTGCAATAACGTTTATCTTGACATCGGTTCACGACAACGACTGCAGGGTCGGTAGTCTAGCTTGGTATGATTCTTGCTTGGGGCGGCTAAGGGCCTAGGGCCTCAAGTCACAGAATGCAAGAGATCGGGCGTTCAAGTCGCCCCCGGCCCACCACTCCTTTCACGAAGATGGTACCTCCCACAGAGTTTCATAGACTGGTCCTGATGAGGTCAAGGTACTTTTTGTCATCCTGAAACACTCAACCGACATTGTTCCTACTGGTGCCCTTACCAGACTCTCAATGTTCTTCATTGTCTGACTACGATCACGTACCGCCCTGACTCTTGCAATTGTGGCATGTGCATGAAACTTCTTGTCACGTGGATAGCTTAAATTCCCAAGGAGGTCATCTATTTCCAATTTCAGTTTGGTGAGCCTGTCCGCATTTTCAGTTACCCCTACCCATATTACTCTTGGACGACTAGTACTTGGGAAAGCACCAATGCCCTCAATCCGAATTGTGAAGGGTCTGAATTGGACCAATGAGAGCTCCTCTCTAATCATCTCGATCTTCGTATGTGGTGTGTCTCCAAGAAATCTCAATGTGAAATGGATATTTTCTCTTTCAACCAGTTTAATTTTCGCTGATTGCCTATCTAGCTCTGACTGAATGTTCGCAATTCTTGAGAGAAGCGTTTCATCTTCAATGTCAATGCTGAGAAATATTCTACTCATAGAAGACATCGTCACACCTCACTGACTGACTATAACCCAGGAAACATAGTGTTATATTAGACTGGCGACCGCAAGGGTAGGAAAGCACCATAAATCCTATTCAATCCTAGGCATTTTTCCGATTGAGTAAAGTTGCATGTTTTCAGGTCAAACCAGTCCCCAGATTCTTGAACCTTTTCGTCCAACCCCTCAAGAAAGGGACATGAATCAGCTCAATATGAAACTCTGCCGAACTATGACGGACTATGACCCTGATGTCATCGTGCATAGGAGAGTCGCCGATGATGAGGGTTCTGTGAGCATCACGGTGTGAAGACCATCTGCTTTGAAGACCTCCGCTCCTTCCAGGGCAAGGGAGGAATGAGAAGACACAGCTGGAACCTCTCCACGAATCTGTGGGGGAAGATGCTAGAAGGCGTCCGGTATAGACGCGAGGCTCTCGGTCATAGGAATGGAGGAATCTGGCTGGTAAACCCCGCCTGGACATCTCAGACCTGTCATGTCTGCGGTGAGAGAGGGATTCGAGTGGAGGGTGAAACCTCAACTGCTGAGAAGAGAGGCGGAGAGTACTTCCACTGCCCGAAGTGCGATGAATACTTTCACGCTGATGTGAATGCTGCACGAAATATAATGTATGTTCAACAACCTATAAAGCCCAGTGCCGTTTCTGGGCGTACAAGCTGATGTATAAGTTTGTACAGCTTACAATAAGCGGCAAAGTGGAGTGCCAATTCGCATCCAAGGGAATCTGACCATGAAGCTCGTAATTCTAACAGGGATGCCCGGGGCTGGCAAAAGTGAAGTTGCAAATGCCTTTCAAAGCGCTGGAATTCCAGTCATTGTCATGGGTGATATCATTCGCAAAGAAGTGGAACGACGTGGTATGGATGTCAACCCTGAGAATAACAAACTAGTCATGTTGGAGCTTCGTGATCGGGATGGTCCAGGTGCGGTGGCTATACGGTGTGTGGAAAGTCTAAGAAACTCAGATTCCGAAATAGTTGTGATTGAGGGATGCAGAAGCCTTGCTGAGGTCGATATTTTTGATGATTGCGTGGATGAAGTATGTATAGTTTGCGTTCATTCTTCTCCAAAAGCACGTTTCTTGCGCCTCAAGCAACGCAGTCGAAAAGACGATCCGCAAGACTGGTCTACGTTCAGAGAACGTGATCTTCGCGAGATATCCGTTGGTCTTGGAGCAGTAATCGCTCTAAGCGATATTATTGTGGTTAATGATAGAACCATAGAAGCGCTCCGGAATGAGTCTAGGACTCTTGTTCAGAGGTTCATGTAGATGAACATCATTCTTGGATGTCCAATCTACCCCACAGAGGATGTAGAACGAGTCTGTTCTGCACTTACCCTCCTTTTCGTTTCAGACAGTTCTTGCCAAGAAACTGAGGACGGTTATCTAATGCTCAGCTCAAACAAGAGAAGCTCGCTTGATCTAGTTCAGCAGTATATTCATGCTCTACGGATTATTGATGCGGCCCGCAAACGAGTTCTCTCAAATTGGGATGGGAGCATGATATCTATCTTCTTTGATAAGCAGGCAGCATACTATGGGAAGCTAAGAATTGTCGATGAAACTGAGGAAGACCCTCCCTTGGGATGTATCCAGCTAGAGATTACCTTTGAGGATGAAGCTGAATTTGACGGGTTTCTTGCTTGGTTAGCACCCCCAACAAAAGATGGACGAGTCATCGTTGGTTAGAACTCTACTGCTGTTAGTTCGCGTGTAAGACCACTATGAACTGGCACAAGAACATGATACTTGATAGTGAAACCTAAGTCCTGTATCATTGCCTTGATACCCATTTCGTGGCTACCACAGATGCATAGACGCCCCCTATCTCTAACAATCTCCGGCGCATTTTCCAAGAGAGTCAGAACTAACTTTCTGGCTTTTACCCCCCGAGTTGAACTCGCCCTACCATATGGTGGATCGGTAGTTATGCAGTCAAATTGCCCTATCTGCAAGGGTAGCAATCTTGAATCTGCCTGAACCACAGAGGTTTCTCTCTCTAGTGACCCTGCTAGATTCTTCAGTGCGCCATTTATTAAACGCCAGTTGAGCTCCAATCCAACCGCTCTAGCACCTATGCTCGCCGCTTCGCATAGGATGCCGCCGCCTCCGCAGAATGGGTCGAGCACGACCGCTTTGGGCTTCACTCCAGCAAGATTACACATCACTCGTGCCAATTCCGAATTCATCATTGAAGGGTGGAAGAAGGGTTTTCGTCCCGGTTTTCTAAGTCTTAGTTCTAGCCTCAATCTTGACTCCTTTGAGATGCATACTAATATTCTATCAGGAATTATTATAGCAAGCACACTCACGTCTGGGTTGTCTAATGAAACTCTTGCATTTGTCAGATTCTTGATACGTGCACCCAGCGATGCACTCAATCTCTCTCTTTGTTCTACATGTCTTTCTGCTGTGAGCGATTTGGTTCTCACTGAGAATGTTTCTGTTGGTTTCACACAGGCTGTCAATGCATCATCTGACAGCCATCCCATGGAGGTATCAGAAATTGGTCCATGACCAATTATACTACCTGCTTCTTTTGTCAGAGCAGCCCTTTCCAACAGAAAGTGTGCGATATCATGGGTTGACTCAATCTGGACCAGCTGTCCAAACCACGAAACTCTAGCTTCAGCTCCTGTTAGACCGATCAATGAATCAATTTCAGCCTTGGCGAGGCTGACGTCATTCCCTGAGATGATTGCAAAGAAGGCTCGCAATTTAACACCCTGTTCAGACTATTAGATTATCTCCACCTAGAAATGTCCGTTGAAGCTCTCCGTATAGAATATCAATTCCTGTCATGACCTTTGCTGATACTGGTACCACAGCACTGCCGCCACCAATGTCATCAAGCATACGAAGTATTGCACCAGAATACTCCCGAATAAGACCACTAGAACTACCGTCAAGCGCCTCCTCTAGAAGGTAAGTATCCGATGACCATGATAGAATCTCTTCTATTTGCTCCTCCATGAGGATATCAGATTTGCTTAGAATCCCAATCTGTGGAAGGTCAAAACGGATGCTTATCGAGATACCAAGGAGCATTGAAGAGAGATATCCAACTGGTGTGCGGGCAATATTCGAATCAAGCAAGTAGAGTGATACAGCAGGATCTTGACCCATAAGACTTGACACCATTAGAGGCCCAGAGTTTCGATAGGCGAAAAGCTCCATCTGTCCTGGACAGTCGACCAGGACATAATCACGACCAAGTTCGAATATCTCATCTCTCAGGTCGCCCACGTGACCTATGGCCATATCCAGTGAAGCGACAAGTGCGCCATTTGGACCAAGTCCAAACTGTTGCATTATTTTGCCGTAGTTCACATATTCACGAACGTCCACGTCGCTTGTGTAGGGTGGGTCATCAACCCCAGGATCAAGGTTTACAACTGTTACACTTACCTCGGCTTCAACCAGCCATTTCTCAAGCGATGAAGTGAGAAGCGATTTTCCTGACCCAGCAGTACCAACCAAGAATGTGAAGAACATAGCTTCAACCAATCTACTTTGAGCATCGAGCTCTCTTTGAGTCCTTCGGTGCCATATAAGATACAGTAATGAACAACAACTTCGCAAATCTTTATCAGAAAATTCCTTCTGGAGTCTTGCTATGGAAGGAAGTGAGGCACTCCATAGGCTAGCAGAGGCCATGGCAGGAGAGATATGCCTCGCAGAAAATGATCCTGGAGCAGTGATGAAACGCTGGCGTGAGCGCTTTCAGATTTCGCAGAAATACCTAGCAAAACATCTTGGTGTGTCACCATCGGTAATCAGTGATTATGAAAGCGGCAGAAGGAAATCACCTCGAGTTGAAACCATAAGGCGATTCGTTGAGGGTCTAATCGAGATGGATGCTGTAAATGGTGGTAGGGTCGCAATGGCACTTGAGAAACTTATAGCTCCAGAGATAGCATCAGATGCAATACTTGACAGCAGGGAGTTTGGACTACCTGTGCCAGCTCGTCTTCTCGTTGATAGGCTGGAATCTAAAATACTCACACATGGTGACCTTCTGGACCGTGATATCTATGGTTACACAGCACTAGATAGTGTGAAAGCTATTGTTAGTTTGACACCGCAACAGCTTCTTCGACTCTATGGGGGAACTACACAAAGAGCTGCGATTCTCACAAACGTTTCTACTGGGCGTTCCCCAATGGTTGCAATAAAAGCGAGTCAGATTGGTACTTCTGCAGCGGTCAAACCAGCAGCAGTGATATTACAAGGAGTTAAGGAGCTCGATCCACTTGCCGTCAAAATTGCAGATAGTATCCATCTGCCTCTTTGCGTTTCTAATCTTACCTGTGAAGAACTGGTTCGAGAATTGAGGTCATTTAACCCACAGATGTAGACAATTGAGGAATTCTCATGGATTTCATAATGGAACTGAATGATCCCATTCATGGATTTATTGGGCTTACAGAACTTGAGTCAAAAGTCATTAACTCCAAGCCTTACCAAAGGCTCAGACGGATAAAGCAACTCTCTGGCGGTCATTTTGTATACCCCGCTGCTGAACATACACGTTTTGGGCACTGCATTGGCGCCATGTTTCTGGCAGGTCTCACTGGAAAGAAACTCCTTGGGCCAATGAATCTCGGTGAGAAAACTCTTCAAGAGGTCCGAATCGCAGGTCTTCTTCATGACATAGGTCATGGTCCTTTCAGTCACGTCTTTGAAGAAGCATTGATTGAACGAAGGGGGTGGAATCATGAAGACGTCACTGAATGGATTATTCGCGAGAGCGAAGTTGGAGATCTGCTTGAGGATGGTGGGATTTCCAAAAATCGAATAGCCAACTTAGTTCGGGGAAGACGCGAAACAAAGACCGATTCGGTTGTCAGTTCAATTGTTGCAGGTCAGGTCGATGCTGATAAAATGGACTATCTCATTAGAGATTCCTTCTATTGTGGTGTGAATTATGGTCTTGTTGATATTCATCGACTCATCAACAGTCTAGAAGTGTCCGATGATCTATCACTAGAGTTTGACATCGCGGCTCGAGGTGCACTAGAAGCATTCCTTGTTGCACGATACGAGATGTTTCTCAATGTCTATTATCACAAGACCGTTCGCAGTGTTGAAGTAATGTTGGTCAAACTGATGAGTGCGGCAGACAGTGTTTTGGGTCTGACAAGCTTTTCAACTCCTGAGGAGTTTCTGAAACTGGACGATATGTCACTAATCTCAAGAATTAGAAAGATTGACCCATCTGAGTCTGATGATGCCAAGGATGCATTCACTATAGTGAAAATGCTGGACTCGCGTATTTTGTATAAGTCAGTATTCGAAAAGGTGTTACATACCGAAGACCGCTTCGTTTCCAAGATTCTTACGAAACGAAGAGTTAGAGAGAGCATTCAAGATGAGATTGCAGCATTAGCGGGTGTGCCATCTGAAGAAGTGATAGTAGACGTACCTACTCTTCCGTCAGTTCCCTATAATCCCCATCAGCTAAATCCCATGGAGATAAAAATCTTCGAGATAGTTGATGGAAAGAAAGTTTCCCATAATCTTTCAGAATATTCAAACATTGCAGAGATGATGAAGGTGTACCTTGATGTTATCCGCGTGTATACATTTGATCATAATCGTAGAAAAGTCGGTCAAGCTGCACGTGAAGTTTTTCAAGAGGTTCCAGATGCCGCTTTAATTCACATGTAATTATGGACCAAATTCTAGCTCAACACAATATCATGTGGAAAGCAACCTGTGTGGTGGTTATATAGTGACCTCAGAGATTCTACATTGGACCATCTTCTAGGTCCGGAGCTGAGTGATTGACTGACGAGCTAAATGAAACGCTGCAAAATATCAAAATGATCACCGGTGTTGAGAATGTAGTCCTGATTCAGAAGGATGGACTCCCCGTTGCAAGTGCAGGTGTCTGGTTCAGCAAAGAAGAAGTATTTGCAGTCGCATCATCAACATGTGCGATATATGGAGTTGCACGACTTATTCATGGAGAATTCAAATACCTCCTAATGGAGTCTGAAACCTCCAA
>JAHQWZ010000330.1 GCA_029856425.1 Candidatus Thorarchaeota archaeon | reverse complement strand
GAAGGCCATTAGCAGCTTTTGAAGGAATCCAGTTTGAAGGAGCTAAAGCATGGATGGCACTCGAGGCAGACCGACAATTAGTCTACAAAGCGGCATGGATGTGGGACCAACACTTCAAAGAAAACCGTAAAGACATCACTAAGCTTGATATTGCTAAGGCAACTGCAGCAGCAAAGTATAGAGCCCCTCATGATGCTCTAGATGCCATATCAATGGCTATGACCTGGCATGGAGCATTCGGATATACAAAGGAATGCCCATTGGAAGCGGCCTATAGGGGCGTTCGTTCCTATACAATTGGAGCTGAAGGTGGAGCGCACATCCAATTAATTGTGATGGCGAGGGAACTATTTGGTCCAGAAAACCTGCCATACAGACAGAAAGGACAATTTGATTAGAAATCTCACAGAGAGGGTTCCAACCCTCTCTACTCTCTTTCTTTTATGTTTCTAATAGAATCCAAAGGATCTCCTGAGCAATGTCTACAGACAGCTCTTTCTATGGTTTCTCTGTGAATGGAAGTGCCAAGTTTGTCAAACACCAACTCATGAATATCCCACCATGACAATCCACTTCTTCTCAGAGCTGTCATGTACTCAATTTCTTCGCGATTGAGTGGATTACTCCTTATGTTTCTATTTGCTTCTATCATCTTCACCATCTTTTCTGCTGCATCCTGGCGTTCAGTTGCATATCTGAATGTGGGGATTCTTGCGGCCAAACGGGCATTTTCCATCCCGCTAGTGAAAACTTCAGAGCCTGTTATTCGTGCATCTATTCCCAACGACTTCAGTAATCTATGTGCGAAATTCTGATTCTTTGTTGTCGAGATGCAAATGTAGCGTCCTCTTGGTGATGCTGAACCATCGCCATCTGACCATCCCTGTATGAATGACACACGAAATCGTTTGGGCGACGATAGAATCCAATCAGCAGAAACATGCTGTTCTCGTTTTGGCACATTGTCAGCAAATCCCAAACATGCTTGGTTAATCCATCTCACTAATGGACTATTTTCACTCGACCAGTTGAACTTCTCCTTTTGGTTAATCTCTCGAAGGCCATGTTTTGGCCTCATGTAAGATGTTTTAGCTGGAGTGTTCTCAACACGATGGGCATAGATACCACACACTCCTAAGGATTGACAGAACCCCTCTCCAAAGGCAATACTCCAGGGATACTTCGCTGACAAGCGAATACCCATGGACTGCGAAATGGTTGTCTTGTTGAAAACTCCAGCATCTGAGAGATATGAACCAAGCAGATACATGAATTCCTCTTCAACTGGACGCCGGCCATACTTCGAATTCAACTCCTGTAAATAGTCACTCTGAATGGGTTTCAGTTTCTTCAAAACAGGAAGAATGTCTTTGTAGCTTTGGATCTTCGTAGGCACCTCAATGAAGTCAGTAGGATATTTTCCATCTATGAATTTCAGAGGGAGCCAAAGATGGCCAAGCTTTGGCTGGACTTTTGGAATTCCAGCTGCTATCCGGATCCGGCGAGGTTGCAATCCTTCAAGCCATCCAAGACCTGTTGATGGAGCAGTGCCAGCGCCTTTTGCAATATGCTTCAAAAGCCCGCCCTGTCTGTATCGCTCCATGAACTTGAAGTAGTTCTGAATTATGACTGATTCCCTTTTGTGAAAAGACGCTTTCTTCTCCTGTTCCCAGAGATAGTAGTTCTTCATCCTTCGATTATATTCCTCGAGAGTAAGTAGTCCGTTGTTTTTCTCTCTAACCTTGGTCAATTTCTCAATGGCATCAGATTTTGAAATCGACTGATTTATGTAGAAATAGAAACGAGGAGTCGTTCCCTTCCGTATCCAAATATCCAATGTCCCCTTCTTCACGACAAACTCTCTAGCAAGCCGGGGTATCTCTCCATATTCCAGAAATTCTCTCCCTTTGAGTCGGTCCATGATTCGCAGATGTACAATTGCTTCATGGAACATTTTATCAGCTCCAGGCATGTCTATCATGCCTTTGTAATCTTTCGCCAATAAGCTCCTGAGATGCTTCTCTGACTCGATTGGGACTCCCTTGATTTCAGGTAGTTGCATTGCAATCTTGCCCGCTAGACGAGTATCTGCAGAAGTATCCTGAATCTTTCTGTCAGGGGATGTTCCTGAATCATGAATTCCTAACGCCCGTTTGATGTGCGAAGGAAACACTCCTTTGGTCCATGTTATCCCCGTTCCTTCACTCACTCCTACCCTACGCGTAATATCGCGCATTATGCCGCCCTCACTGAGCGCATCAAGGAATTTGAAGTACTTGTGGACCATCCCGTTGTCCCTTTCATAGGAAGATAAGGAGCGGAGATGATCTAAGACGCCTTCTTTCTTGAGCTTGGTTTCAACATCTGAATGACTTCTAATGTCGCCAAGCTTTGAATGTAATCGACCGAGTATCGATTGTGCCTCTGACTTTGTGATTGCTTTCTCAGCAAGCTGGTAGAGCTCAGGTCTTCCCTCCTTTCCAATATAATGTCTGGTTGTTCGAAACGGCAATTTGACCTGTTCTGACAGTGAACGAATCTCATTCAACTCAAGGGTACTTCTGTCTCCCACCAACTGTCTGAGATTTA
>JAHQWZ010000329.1 GCA_029856425.1 Candidatus Thorarchaeota archaeon | reverse complement strand
CCCGTGTTGAACTTCGCCAGCTTCATCGCTGATTCGACCGCATCCGAACCTGTCGGAGCTACAAAGAGTAGTTTGGAGCTGTTTCTCATTTCTGGTGGAAGCATGGAGAGCAGTTCATCTACTAGCTCCATTCTGATGGGCGTTGGAAAATCTAGAGTGTGAGTGAGTTTCCCCATCTGCTCTCTGGTTGCCGAAACAACTTCAGGATTGCAATGTCCAATATTCAATACACCTGCTCCCGCGAAGAAATCAATGTAGATGTTTCCATCAACATCTTTCAGAGTCGCACCTTTTCCTTCTTTGAACGCGACAGGAATGGCTTTGGGATACGAAACTGCAGCGCTCTCAAGTGCATCCTGCTTTTGCAGCATTTCTTTCGACCGAGGTCCTGGTGGCGCTTCAACAATCACCGCTGAATTAGAGAGGTGCAGGTCTCTGAAATCATCATCTGACATTACAATTAATCCTCCATAACAAAAGGCTTCATTCTTCGGGTATCTAGAAGTACATCCATCATTCATTGATGTCCCGATTCAATCACCCTCATAGACAACACATTTCCCTATAACCATTATCAAGGATACCATTCATCAGGAGCTCCAGATCATGAATAAGCGCTAGTTTTGTGTAACATCTCAGCTCTTCCAAATTAGTATGAGATGAACGCACCGAATGGTTTTTGTTCAATGGTATTCGCTGAGTCGTATGTCCCCAAGTGTTTCTTTTGGAGTTGATGTTTTATGGTCACAGAACTCGATGTTCTGATTAGGAATGGAACGGTCATTGATGGTACTAGAGGCAATCGGTACAAAGGCGATGTAGGAATTCGGGATGGCGTGATTTCCAACGTTGGCATAGACATCAAAACTGATTCAAAACTGACTATTGATGCAAGAGGTATGGTGTGTTCACCAGGCTTCATCGACGTACACAGTCATAACGATATGAGTATGCTATTTGATAGTCGCCTACAATCAATGGCATATCAAGGGGTGACGACTTCAGTTATTGGTAATTGTGGATTTTCACTTGCACCCATCACTGAAGACAGAATTGAATTGATGAACCAAGAGATAAAGGGATTCTTGCCTCCAGGGCAGAAACTCACTCCAACGTGGAGAACTTTCGGAGAGTATCTAGATACTCTTGAGAATATCAAATCTGCCTTGAATATAGCCACCCTTGTTGGATTTGGTACAGTGAGAATAGCAGGAGGTCCTGCATATGAGAATCGACCACCTACTCCTGAAGAAATACAGTCTATGAAAATGCTTGTTGGAGAGGCCATGCAAGCCGGCGCTTTTGGTATGAGTACAGGTCTAATCTATGCTCCGCAAATCTATGCAGAAACTGCAGAAATCATTGAATTGGCCCAAATGGTTGCTCAGCATGGTGGTCTGTATTTCTCACATGTCCGAGGAGAAGGAGAAACCCTTGTTGAAGCAGTTAACGAGATGATTGATATTGTCAAAAGATCTGGATGCCGCGGTGGACAAATTGCTCATCACAAAGTCGCGGGAAGAGCTTTCTGGGGACTCAGCAAGAAGACACTCGAAATTATTGCAGAGGCTAATGAAAGAGGGCTTCAAATTGCTTGTGATCAATACCCATACAATCGGGGAGCGACATCTCTCATTACTGTGCTTCCTCCGTGGGTCCACGAGGGCGGTCTCGAGGCAACTCTTGACCGAATTAAGGACTCAGATGTTAGGCAGCAAATAGTGTCCGATATTGAATCTGGCATTAATGGGTGGGAGAATATAATCAGAGAGGCTAGCTGGGAAGGAGTATACATCTCTTTTGCAAAATCCGACAAATGGGCTGGCATCGAAGGTTTGAGTCTTTCAGACATTGCAGAAGCTAGTGGGTACAGAATCCCATTTGATATGCTCTTTGCCCTGATAGTCGATGAAAAAGGCGAGGCATCTATGACTATAGAGAGCATGGGAGAAGAAGACATTCGTCGAATTATGCAGTCGCCTTACACAATGATTGGAAGCGATGGCACGGGTGTATCGCCCTCAGGCGTAATGAGTTTTGGGAAGCCGCACCCCAGATATTATGGGACATATCCAAGGATCTTGGGCAAGTACGTACGGGAAGAATGCGTCTTATCACTTGAGGATGCAATCTGGAAGATGTCTGGATTTCCTGCCAATCAGTTGGGATTATCTGACAGAGGATTCATCCGAGAGGGGATGGCTGCCGACATTGTGGTCTTTGATCCAGAAACCGTAATTGATAAGGCAACCTTCATGAATCCTCATCAATTTCCAGTAGGCATTCATAATGTCTTCGTGAATGGTGTGGAGGTCATATTAGAAGGGCAGCAGTCTGAGCATCTTCCTGGACTCATCTTGAAGCATGGAGAATGAAGAGTATGAGCATCATCTTGAGACGTAGAACAAGATTTCTAATGCTCATACTTCCTACTCGTTAGCCCTAGCAATGTTCAAAACATATCTATGACTATTGACGTGATTCGTAGTCTTCAATCGCTTTGTGAAGTGCATCCGCTGCAAGATTGCTGCAATGCATCTTCTGAGGAGGTAATCCATCCAATGCATCAGCAACTTCTTTTCGAGTTAGCTTCTTA
>JAHQWZ010000328.1 GCA_029856425.1 Candidatus Thorarchaeota archaeon | reverse complement strand
CGATGTTATTCATTCCAATTGGCAAGTCGCCTCTTCGCAGCACGCCTAGTCTTGTACGTGGGTCCACTGTTGGCTCTTCTGTGACAGTCTTAAAGACGGCACCGCCCCATCCGAGTCTTGCCGCACGAAGCATATGTCTTGCATCCATCGTCGGGGGAGCAGACGAAAGCATGAATGGATTCTTGAAATTGATTCCGGCAAACTCTACTGCGAGCCTGTCACTGGGCATTTTCCTTATAATCCTCCAACACACTGGCAGTGCGCAGTCTTCCCCTAAAGTCTTTGTCTGATACCGAAACCCATGGATAACAGACTAGGCTAATCTTGAATGCTCTGATGTCGAATCGACTTCAGTGAAGCATTGGTCAGATAGTGACCGGTGAGAGGCTCTTGAGTGTTTTAGTAAATCCCTGGAGGGTTAGCTTCTTCTTCCTCTTCCTCCGACCACTCCTCGCCCTGAGGCAGACTCTGGAAACCAAGATCCTCCAGTCTGGTTATGGTCTTCTGTAGAATATCTGTGCTTTCAATGTCTGATAGGAGGAGTGCGTAGTTAGAAAGGATTCTCCTAAGTCCATGATGATAAACCGTCGGCACATTTGAAACTACGTCTTCTCCGATGTCAATCGCCTCGCGATATGCACTCTCTGACTCCGATGTTCGACCAGCTCGTTTCAGCAGGATGCCGAGGTTGTTGAGAGTTGAGATGACACCAGATTGGTACAGGTCCTGCGACTTTCCCACAAGTTCTCGACGCATTTGAAGCGCTTCTCTAAACGCATCCTCAGCCTCCGATGTCTTGCCTGCTTCGGCCAGCAAGACACCAAGATTGTTGAGTGTAGTGGCAACTCGGTGAAGAAAGAGCTCTGGAGACTTCTGCACAAGTCGTCTTCTGACCTCCAAAGCCTCCTGAAGGGTTTCTAGCGCTTCCGATGTTTCCCCAGTCCGTCTGAGCAGAACAGCAAGGTTGTTGAGGATGGTACCCCACAGGTCTGCAAAGAAGACAACCTCTGGAGACTTGTGGACAATCTCCCTTGCGATATCAAATGCTTCTCGATAGGCTTTTTCAGCCTCTGAGATTCTATCAGTCTGCCTCAGCAGAACGCCGAGGTTGTTGAGATTCCACGCCACTATATTCAGATGTTTGCCTGGGGAGTTGGCGATAAGTCTTCTATGTATGCGAAGAGCCTCCCGACATGCTTCTTCCGCCTCCGAGGTTCTATCAGTCTGCCTGAGCAGAACTGCATAGTCAAGGAGCGTCCAAGCAAGAAATGTCAAGAATACACCGGGAGTCTTCTCAGCAAGTTCTCTTGACATGGTCAGCGCCTCTTGATATTTCTCCTCAGCCTCCACGTACCTACCAATCTGCCTTAGAGGGAGTGCTAGATTAGTGAGTTGTAGCACCAAACCATGCGAGAACGCCTCTGGTTCCTTTTTGGTAAGTTTCCTTGTCAGCTGGATTGCCTCTCGAAATAGGTCAATTGCTTCATATGGTCTGCTGGTCGATTTCAGCAGTTCACCAACATTGTTACTGCAGCCTGCCGTACCCACTTCGACCTCTCGTTGTTCTTTGCCCAGCTCTCTGCAGATTCTGAGAGCTTCCCGTTGACTCTTTTCCGCCTCTGATGTCCTGCCTGTAATGAAAAACGCATTCCCTATTAAACTCAAAGAACCCGTGATGCCTCTTGTGACATCGGATGATGCTGTCCGGGCGGATTCTTGATATAGTTGATGTGCATCTGTGAGTGGCTTTAGAGCCTCTTCGGGTTTATAGATGCTTAACAGAAATCTACCGAATAATTGCAGAGTCAAAGCCATATCCTGGGGACGAAAACCCAAGGTCTTTCTATCAAGCCCCCTGTAGATCTTGAGAGACTCCCGGAAAGATTCTTCAGCCTCCGAGTCTCTCTGTGTCCTGTTTAGTAGGGCTCCAAGAAAGCTCAGCATTAGTGCAAGATGTACTAGGAGTTCGTCTGGAATCCTCTCACCGAACTCACGAAATGTTCCAAGGGCACTCAGAAGCACATGTTCCCCGTCTGCCACTCTGTTCATCCAAGTAAGAACCCCTCCTCTTAGCCCCTGCGCAATCGCTTGACCTTCCTTCGTGTCAATTCTGATTGCATCAACAAGTACGAGAGCATCAGAGAAGGCGTAGTTCCACCTCAAATCCATCACGGCTGACAGAGCTCTTGCTTCTGCATCTCTCTCCGACGCAAGTGCTCGAGCCGATATGGCCAGTCCAAGAAGAGCGTAGTCAGACTCAGCAGCCGATGACTTCTCGAGAAGTGTGGCCACCTCATCTGTTGAGGCCTGCAGCCGTTGGCCAAGTTCAGCTATGATTAGCTCTCTCGCTAGGTCGTGTAGCACCCAAGTCCCGTCCCCTCTGTCCTTGACAAAACTTAGTCGAATCAATCTGTCCCATCGGTCTGTTCTCATAGCAGGCGCAACTATGACCATTATCCGTCGATTGAAGAATGGGACAAGGCCTGCCTTCTCAACCAGCTCAAAGAGAGCCTCAGCTTGGCTGAAAAGTCTTCTCCATGTCTTGAGTCGCACGGCCTCAAGTGTGTCCGCTCGCATGTCTTCCACATCCTTGAGCG
>JAHQWZ010000020.1 GCA_029856425.1 Candidatus Thorarchaeota archaeon | reverse complement strand
ACGAAATTAGGTCAAACTAAGATTCGCATTCTACAAATATTATCACCTGGCGAGTCCTATGGGTACGGCATCTGGAAGGCTCTACTGGATGAGTACGGAATGAGGCTCAAAATTCCAAGCATCTATCAGCACCTTTCAGAGCTTACAAGTAGCGGACTCATAATCAGTACGCGGACAGAGAAAACGTATGAAAATCGACAGAGAAGCTATTACTCTTTGACTGAGAAAGGAAAATGGACTCTAAACCAGATTAGGAAATTGGACCAATAGCTACTGATAACATACCTAGGAGAACTGTTTTATGGCATAACGACGATGGGCCTATTATCCTACTGCTTTGAGGGAGGAAAGCCAATGTCAAAGAAATGGATACAGACCGATGATTGGAAGAACGAGAAGCATGTGCCTTCAATTGATATAAAGAAAGTTGAGGATGGGAAGGCCTACGTCAAAGTAAAGGTTGGCAAAGAAATTCCTCATCCTAACACGACTGCACATCACATCAAGTGGTGCGATCTCTTCTTCTGGCCGGATGGAGCTAAATTCCCCGTGGAGATCGGATATTGTACGTTTGATCACCATGGAGAGTCTGCTGAGGGACCTGACAGTAGTGGTATCTATAGTGAGCCGGTTGCCAAATTCGTCTTCAAGACTAACAAACCAGGCACGCTAATGGCTACCGCATACTGTAATATACATGGACTCTGGAAGAGTGAGGCAGAGCTGACGCTCTAAAGCCCCATCCATTCCTATAATGCCGGATTTGGCCTGCTTTGTACGTAGGCCAAAATCCATTCTTTTATTCCCGCCTATTCTGTTCTACGCTGCGAGAGTTGAATCAGATTACCTTCGGGATCTTGAAGCGTGGCATAAAGAGAAACACCTTCCGGTTGAACTTTGTCCTCTCCCAGGAATTCGACACCTCGTGATTCCAATTCTTGAATCACAGATCGAATATCATTCACCCTGAATGAAATCATGATTGACTGCTTTTCTCCTGAAGATCGTTCTAATGCAAACCGTGTTGGTGGTTGGTCATCATGAAAGCGAAACTCCAGCCAAGACAGATCATCTGTCTTCAGCCCAACCTCCAGTCCTAGAACATCTCGATACCAATGAACCATGATCTCAGGGTCTTTAGCATGGATGAAGACTACATCGATTCCAGTTATCATTCCTGGCCTAGATCTCCTAAACTACATCTGCACCCCAAATTGTAGTTCCATCGGTCACACCGCTCACAGTCACTCGTTTTCCGAGTACAGCGGCGAATTTTCCACTATCGAAGTCAGGAGATACTGCCTCCCAAGGCATTATAGCAGAAAGCTTGTACTCAGTGCCGTTATCCATCGTAACCATATAGTAGTCGCGTATCTTTGACATCAAGCCAGTGACGGTTATCTCCTTTAGAGAGTTGCTCAAAACTCTTCACCCCAATCATAGTAGTCACAATCTGTGACTCTATTCTGTGACCTTTAGTTGTGGCTCCGCATTATATACTCATTCTGTGTGTTATTTCTTGTGAAACATCATGACTCTGACTAATGATTCTCGGAATTCATCTGTGAAAAGGAACACGAAGATGGGGAGAACAATCTCCATTGACGCTATTGGATTCGCATACGCATTTCGGAGGTGATAGCATGGCAATAGCTAAGGAAACAACTCGGAAGAAGCAGATTAGAAGAAAGATCTCTACTCGCGCTATAGCATATGCATACTTCAGGAGATAGATTGTAATGATACAAAGTGATGCTTGCACTCAGTCTAGCTCCAAAGAGCCTAGTTTACGTAACGACAAGACTGACTGTCGTTGTCTTACTCGTGAGGAAGTCCTCATGTTGGAAGCTACATGAGCGCTTCCTCTAATACTATTTCTGTATAACTCAAGAACGAAGCTACGCTCGCTGGATCCATTTGACCAGTTCAGCAGTCATGGCATTCTCTTTCATGAACTCATCTCGGTACCTTGATTCTCTGAACTGCAGCCAGATATGATGGAGACCTCCGTCAAAGCCTATTATCTTGACAGCAGCCTCAACAGGTCCGGGACGGAAAAGCACAAACGTAATTGCCAAAAAGGTTCCAAAGACGCCAACTCCAAGTAATAGCCATGGGCTCAGACGACCCGCGCTCCAGAACTGGTTGCCAAATGTCAGTAATGCTAGAATTAAGTACACCAAGGCCAGTCCATCAAAGACAATGCAGTACGATCTATATTGCCCAGCACCTTCATCAGTATAGTGATGATATTCACAGACTGGAATATAGAGGGTCTTCTTGACAGGTATAATTGGGTTATTTTGCCCGCGACCATAAAAGCTGGGGACATAGTCCATAGATGGGCGTAGTGACTTGTACTGGTTTGGAATTACTGTGAGGGGCATGATGTCTTCAGCAGGGTCACCACAGACAGGGCAGATTCTTGGAAACTTCAGTTTCTCAGTTTCAGCCCTAACAATAGGTTCATCGAAGACAATTCTCTGAGGACTCATTTGACCAGATCACTCGTCTATGCCAAGAACTTCATTTTTGTCTAAGAGTCTGTCGAATGGAGTAATGTGAATACTAATCAGCGTCAGATTGAGGATGTGGCTCTGGATACAGAAACTTTGAGTCAATAAGAGGACATAGGATGTTCTTGAACCCCGGGCACTTACTCCATCTCATCTCAAATTCACATGCTTTGCATTCGTTTTCGATTTCAACGACTCTTCGGTAACTTAGAATGGCGACCACGAGTAGATATAGGGTGAGAATTAGAGCAAACTTCAGTTCCAAGTTGTATGTTAGACCATCTGCCAAGAGAATAGCCCAGCTGATACAAGCAAAGGACGAGCCTAGAATCAGTTTGGAGATAACTTTGAGTTTCTTGTTCTCAGTTAGATGTAGAGCACTCATCGCAAAAGAGACCAGCACAAGGACTGCTCCCCCCCAGAAAAGATATGATCTGTCAATCATGAAAGGAACAGTAATCGATGAAACAATGAGTAGACCCAATGCCATGAAGAAAGAGAGTGAGTTGAAGAAACAGCCAATACACCACTTTCTTCCTCTCAGCGTGAATAGATGCCCTTCATACACGGAGCAAAAGGGATGGTGTGATGTCAAAATAGGCCCTACTGCTCTGAGGAATTTTAAAGGTTGACGGAGAATTAGTTTCCTATTGAATCGCAGGCGTCCTCTCTTTTCATCTAGGAGGACCTCCTCACATGGAGTCTTCTCTGATTCTCCGCCTTCCTTTTCCATCACCATTCTACTTCCAGAGGCTCGGTAATCCAGTCCTCATTCTAGGGGAATGGGAGGAATGGAAACAATGCGAGGAACGCAGCGAATCCGCCGAAGAACAGGATAAAGATGAGTATTGCGACAACAATGGAAACTATCACTGCGAGAATCCAAGCAATTAACGCACCGCCCCATCCCACGTCATGTCTTAGCTTGATAATATACAGAGCAATAATGCATCCTAGACATGGAATGAACGCTGTCAGTATGCTCATCAGGATTGCTGTTATCGCTACGGAAAAGAATTCGGTATTTGTACCATTGACATATCGTAGGGCCCAGCCCAGTATGAGAATACTGATTATGATCATAATGATTCCAAGAAGGGCTAGAAAGCCCAGCATCGCGAGGATGATATCTATAATCCAATCGAATTGCATTGTACAATCTCCACGTACTAGATGTAGTAATTCGTGAACTACTCAGATAAAAGCGTACTGACTGACTAGGCAGGGCAGGATTCATAACAGAAACAGATTCCCCTTCGGATTCATGTACTACGGTGAGAAAGTCAAGCTTCGCGCCTTGGAGATGTCTGATTTAGACAATATAATGAAAGGCTGGAACAACTTTGAGATGCGGCGGTTCCTGGCCCATGCAATGCCCATGTCTCAGAATGCGGAAAGGGAGTGGCTGGAGAGAGCGACAAAGGCAAAGCCCTGGCAGGACGGGAACATCACTCTGGCTGTTGAAGACAAGAAGACCGCTGAGTTTCTAGGAACTGTCAGTCTGTTTGATATGAGTAAGCAGATGCAAAGAGCGGAGTTTGGTATAGCAATTCACAACCCTGAGAACTTTGGCAAAGGGTATGGAACAGATGCCACCAAGGTGATGCTCTGGATTGGCTTCCAAGTTCTAGGACTCAACAGCATCTATCTTTACACAGCTTCATACAATGTTCGAGGGCAGAAAGCCTACGAGAAATCTGGCTTCAAGAGAATCGGCGAATTTAGACAGGCTGTCTTCATGGAGGGGCAGTTTCATGATCTCATAGCGATGGACATTCTCAAGGATGAATTCCTAGAGATGTATCCTCCTGGGAGAGTCGTCGGAGAAGTGTAGCATCACAGTTGGTCTGCTATCAGCGACTCAATAGTTCTAACCTCAATATCTGAGCCAATTGACTTCGCACCGTCTGAGAGGTTTCGAAGACAGAATGGACAAGCTGTGACGAGGATACTTGCTCCTGTAGATTCGGCCTCTTTGACTCGGTGTGCTGCCACGGCTATCGCGTCATCTGGGCGACCGCTTCTAAAGCCCCCACCAGCTCCACAGCACTTGCTGAATTTCCTATTCCATTCCATCTCGACCAATTCCACACCGGGAATGGCGCTCAGAACCCTTCGAGGTTCATCATATACTCCAGCATGTCTTCCCAGATGACAAGGGTCATGATAAGTGACCTTTGCATCAAGTGGTTGAAGGTCTAGACTTCCATCTGAAATCAGCTGGTCAATAAGCTGAACACTGTGGATAACTGGGAATGGATTTTCTTCCTCTAGGAGTAAGGGGTAGTAGTGAGAGAACATCCTATAGCATCCAGCACAAGATGCCAGGACTTTCTGCTCTTTTTCCTTCAACATCTTAGCGACACTCAGAGCCTGTTCCTGTGCCTGTTTCTGGTCGCCTACTCGATAAGCTGGTGACCCACAGCAGATATTCTCAGAGATTACACTAAACGAAACGTCTGCATCTCTCAGAATGCGCAAAACGTCTGTGACTTGCTCCTGCTCTCGATATAGCTCTGTGCAGCCTAGGAATAATGTATAATCAGCGGTTTCAGCATTTCGCTCCGGGATACTCTCCAAGAAGGTTCTGGCTTTTTCTCGGTCTTCTGCATATGGATTACCAGATTCTCTTGTTCGGTCGCTGATTTGCTTGTAGCCTTCCGGCAGTGAGATGGCTGAATCGAACAGCACACCCTTCATTTCCTGAATAGCAGCGCTCTGCTCATACCCACATGCAACATCACAGAGACCACAGCTGGTACAAGCAAAAACCCGCTCGGCCAGGACTGCATCTGGCTCTAACCTTCCTTTGAGCCAATAGAAAAGCATTGTCATCTTGCCTTTTGCAGAGTAGCTGTCAAGTCTAAGTTGCGAATAGGCAGGACAGTTCTCTCTGCATAGTCCACAACGAACATGCATGCACGCTCGGGCCCACTCGTCATACTTCTCGAGGCGTTCTATCATCAGTCAAATCCCCTCTGTCCACGATTCAGGATATTGTTCGGATCAACCAGTGACTTGATGTCGGTTAGCAATTCCCATGCATCGCCGAGCTGCTCTCTCACCCAAGGAGCGGATCTCAATCCTACTCCGTTTGCATTGGAAACGCTACCCCCCATCGCTATTGCTCGTTGATACATCTTCTCCTTGAACTCGAACCACTTCTCAATCTCGCGTGGGATTCTTGTGTCGATTGGGACACTGAAGTAGATGCAGAATGGTATCGGTCCCCTTGGACCTGCAACGATAAAAGCGCCAAAATCGATGTCGACCCAGCCGAATTCCTTCTTGAGTTCATCACAGAAATCACTGTACTCTTGGAACTTACTCAAAGGAACACAGGCGTCGATAAGGTCGGGTTCATAATCAGTATGGGAAAGGGCGAAGTTGCTCTTGTCAAAGGTTTCTCTGTTGATATTCACCGAGTCCCCCCATGACTCTGTCACTTCTTCAGACATCCGCACACCATTCACCTGCTCGCAGGATCTAGAGATTACCTCGAGCATCTTTTCGACAAGATCGTGGTCTCCCGAACATCCGAAAAGGACTGCCATGGATAATTCCTCGGGAATGGGAGTCTTTGAACGCTCCATATATTGAACCAGCGACCTCCTATCAAATGCATAGACAGTTTCAGGCCAACACCCAGCACCATGAACTCGCTTGCACGCTTCCATTGCTGTTGTTATGTCAGAGAATGCGTAGCTGACTCTATCACGTGTTGCAGGAAGAGGGTAGACTTTGAGGATTGCCTCTGTGATTATACCGAGAGTCCCTTCAGCACCCAAGAAGAGATTCATGAGGTTGTGAGATGGAACTGAGAGATAGCTCTTTCCGCCTATCCGGACTCGCTTCCCAGTTCCAAGCACTACTTCAACGCCCACAACCTGGTCGTAGGCATATCCATACTTTGCTCCAAAGATACTGATGCCCATGCAGCTCAGAGCCCCTCCGATGGTAGAAGAGAGGCAGCTTTCTGGTTGATGAGTAAAGAAGACTCCATGTTTCATGGCTGCGGCTTGTACCTCAGCCATGGTAGCTCCGGCCTGTACAGTAATTGTGAGGTTATCTGGGTCAACTTCAAGGACTTGATTCAAGCGCTTGGTGTCAAGAACAATTCCACGATGGACTGCAAGAGGGTTTCCTGACATACTTGTTCCTGCCCCCCAGGTATAGAGAGGCATCTTGAACTCATTCGCCAAGGCAATTATCCGCTCAATCTCGTCAACTGACCCTGGTTTCACAACAAAATCAGGTGTATAGTCATCTGCAATGCCTTCTATAGAGTAGTCCTTTGAATACACAAGCCTATCACAGAGTTCTTCGGTCACATATTCCGGGCCTATTATTGCCCTGAGCTGCTGGTATAATGAGGTGGGAGCAGACATATGCCATCAAACCTAGGAGATGTAATCAGGGTTAGTCGAAGCCAAGTAATATCATTATTGAATTGGTCCACCCACTTCCTGATGATGACTGAGGGCAACAGTTGTATAGGGGTTGTTCTCTACGCGGTCATGATGCAAGACCTACATGTGAGTGGGATTGCGAACCTATTAGAATAGATGTACCCACCTACCATTCTAGAGAGGCGTCCTGCATGTCAGAATTGGATGATCTTCAGAACCGGGCAATCAATACTATTCGCTTCTTAGCCGCCGATGCCGTTCAGAAAGCAAACTCGGGGCACCCAGGCATGCCCATGGGCACTGCAGCTTTGGCCTATACCCTATGGACGAGACATCTACGCTTTAATCCACGGAATCCTGAGTGGTCGGACCGCGACCGTTTCGTACTATCTGGCGGACACGGCTCTATGTTGTTATACGCGCTACTTCATCTCACAGGATATGATCTATCACTCGATGATATCAAGAACTTCCGACAGTGGGGTTGTCGTACTCCAGGCCATCCTGAAAACTTCTGCACGCCCGGAGTGGAAGTCACAACTGGACCGCTAGGTCAAGGTATGAGTAATGCACTTGGCATGGCAATTGCAGAGAGACATCTCGCAGCATTGTTCAATAGACCAGACCATGAAATCGTCAATCATTACACCTATGCTATAGTCACTGATGGAGATTTGATGGAAGGGCTCTCTTACGAAACTGCATCGCTAGCAGGACACCACCAACTAGGCAAGCTGATTCTGCTATACGATGATAATCAAATCTCAATTGATGGCAGTACTGATATTACATTCACTGAGCATCGCGGAGCCCGGTTTGAGTCACTCGGTTGGCATGTGCAATCAGTCGCTGACGGCAATGATGTTGTTGCAATCGACCAAGCAATATCAAACGCAAAGAGAGACCAACGACCTTCAATTATCATGGTCCGGACCCACATCGGTTATGGCATGCCAAATAAACAGGACACAGCGAAAGCACACGGGGAACCTCCGGGCGATGATGAGCTCGATGCGGCTAAGAACAACCTCGGTTGGCCTTTAGAGCCGCGTTTCTTGATTCCAGATGATGTCTTGGAGCACTTTCGAGAAGCCATCACAAACGGAGAAGAACTGGAAAATGCATGGCATGTGAGGATGGAAAACTATCGGAAGGAACATCCAGATTTGGCTGAGGAATTTGAACGCCGATTATCTGGCAGGCTTCCCAAGGATTGGGACAAGAATCTTCCGATCTATGAGGCTGACGAAACTGGTGTCGCTACAAGAAACCCCTCAGGCGATGTGATTAACGCACTTGCTCCTCATCTACCGGAGCTTTTTGGTGGATCTGCAGACCTTACAGGCTCGAATAAGACATGGATAAAAGACCAACCAGCCTTTCAGAAGGATTCCCCGGAGGGGCGGAACTTCTTCTTCGGTATCCGCGAACATGCAATGGGCGCAATTGTCAACGGCATGTCTGCACATGGTGGATTCATCCCTTACGGAGCTACTTTCTTGATCTTCTCAGATTACATGCGACCAGCCATTCGTCTCTCCGCCCTCTCGAAGCATAGAAGCATCTGGGTCTTCACTCACGATAGTATAGGTGTTGGCGAAGACGGACCAACCCATCAACCCGTGGAGCAATTAGCCGCCTTGCGCGCCATACCAGACCTTGTTGTTCTTCGTCCCTGTGATGCAAATGAGGTGGTTGAAGCATGGAAGATAGCAATCAACCGATCAGGAGGACCCACACTGATATCACTTACTCGACAGAAGATACCAATCCTTGATCGCAACATCTACAGCCCTGCTAGCGGGCTTGGCCGGGGAGCTTACGTACTCACCGACTTTGGAGATGGTCCACTCGATATTATCATGATGGCAACAGGTTCGGAGGTTAGTCTCATCACCAAGGCTGGAGAGAAGCTTGCCCAAGACGGCGTCAATGTCCGGTTGGTTTCTTTTCCCAGCTGGGAGCTGTTTGGAGAGCAGGGTGAAGACTATCGTAACTCTGTCCTTCCTCCTGATGTAAAGGCGCGTTTGGCCGTTGAGGCTGGAAGATCGCAAGGTTGGGAACGTTGGGTTGGTGACAAGGGAGCAATAATGGCAGTGGAAAAGTTTGGTGCTTCCGCTCCGGATAAGGTCGTATTCGAGAAGTACGGTTTCACTGTTGATAATGTCATTATGCATGTCAGGGCATTACTTGAAGGAAAATGAGATAGCAGAAGCGGAACTAGGCCAGTGTTTCAGCAAACTCAGAGATGATTCTTCGCTCCGCACGTCTTAATCGTTCTTGCATCGCAACGCGTTTGATGCCAAGTTTCCTGCACATCTGATCAATTCGCGATTTGCGAGGCATCTCATAGTATCCAGACTGATATGCCAGAAGAAATGCCTCTTGTTGCTTATCGGTTAACGCGACCCTAAAGGAAGCTGTTGGCTGGGATTTCAGTCGCCTGATGCGAACATGAGGGAACCGAGTTCGCAGTGAACGGATTAACTCGCTCAGAGTTTCTTGAGTTGGCGCCAAGATGGTATGATATTGTAGGCCATGTTCCACAATAATAGGTAGACGTGTCATGCATCCACTCGCTAGGATTGTTTCATGTATCGAAGGCCGATTTAACTTATGAATCACTCTTGTCCAATACGCTTCTTGAGACCTATGCAGAATATCCACTTCCTTAATACTGGGGGAGCCTTTGAGACCCTTGATATAGTCCTGAATCGCTTCTTCATCTCCCTTCGAAGATTCAGCTATTCCAAATCCTGTATCCCCGTTTATAGTCACAAGTGTCACACGAACAGGTATTTTCCGAGTGAGGTCGCAGGAGTAGTAGTCCTCAGCACCAACCTCGATTGTGCACTGAATCACCATTAATATGCACCCGTCTTATGACGGCATCAAGCTAATCCATAATTAATGCTTCGTTTAACACAGGCGAACAATATGGAAGCAGAACTGGCGCCTGATTCTCTGAATTCGGAATCGGAAACAGCACCAAAACGACACTACAAAGCAGCGGCTGAGGCACTCTTTGTCACAGTTCTCTGGGCGTCATCCTGGGTCATAATAAAGTTTGGTCTTGAGGGAGAGGGCCTCCCTCCAATCACCTTCGCAGGACTGAGGTACTCTATTGCAGCAGGGATTCTCCTAGTGATAATCCTGTCAAATCCGATGCATAGAGCTTTGATGAGAAATCAAGACAGACAGTGGTGGCGGACAATCTTTCTTTATGGTGTGGTGTTTGTAGCCATCACTCAGGGAGCACAGTTCATTGGACTGGACCTTATGGATGCTATTCCTGTGTCAATGCTTCTGAATCTTACACCGATTGTTGTTCTAGGATTGGGAATTATTTTGCTCAAAGAAGTACCTACAAGGACTCAGATTGGCTTGGTCTTCCTTGTCGTTATAGGCGCGATGATATACTTCTATCCAATTGACCTGGACCTCTCTGAAACAGTTGGTCTCATCGTTGTCTTGATTGGTGTGATTGCTAATGCATTCTCGTCCATAATGGGGAGATCAATAAACAGGGAGCGAAACACGCCGCCCATTGTTGTCACAGGTGTGAGCATGACAATTGGAGCAGTTATTCTTCTGCTGACTGGCATAGCGCTGGAAGGACTCATAGTTGTCACACCCATCGCGCTTCTCTATATTATATGGTTAAGCGTCGTCAACACTGCTTTCGCTTTCACTCTATGGAACAAAGCCATGCAGACCCTTCGAGCAGTGGATATCACTGTGATAAACAGCACAATGCTGCCTCAGATTGTCATATTATCCATAGTCTTCTTGGGAGAAGCTCTTGATCCCTTAGACTGGATTGGTCTGATTATACTTGCTCTATCAGTGGCATTGATTCAGATGCTTCAAGCTGGACGTGCAGCAAACAACAACAAGTTAGAGTGAAACATCACCCTCTACTTCGAGTAATATCCTAGTCCCTTAGCCAATTCTACGTATCGTTTCCGGATTGTTGCCTGAGACACTCCAGCGAACTCAGCAAGAGAACTCTGTGTCACGCGGTTCTTTGTTAGAATTGCGGCTACATAGACTGCAGCAGAGGCTTGTCCAATGGGATTTTTGCCTGATTATATACCAGTGTCTGCTGCACGTTTCATGATCTCTTTTGCCGGTCTCCCAACAACAGCATTTAGCTCTAGTTCCTTCAAGCATCTGTTGATGAAGGAATCGATTTTGAATTCATCTGTATATTCTTTCATGCTAATTTCCTCTCTAAGATTGAATATAAGATGACTGAAAAACTAGGTATAGTATTAGATTTGTTTTCTATTCTATGATTTTCAAATCATTCAAACTGACATATTAGATGACGTTACTAATTGGATTTGAGCAATGTCCTCACCGGTTTGTCTGCTCCATCTTTGAATAGCATCACCGGTGAGCAGTACCTACATGACTACATGGCGTATTCAGGAAACGACCGTGGCTATTAGTGCAGTCGTGTGACACAAGACAGAGAGGTATCTTAGAGAATCAGGAGAACTCGCCTATCAGAGGGCACTTCCTCGTGGTCTAGTTGGAGTTTCCTTTATCGTAGTACTCTGTTTTCATAGCTATCTCCCAATTGACTCATTTCCGATAGGGCCTTCTGCGAACCCTCTCACATCTACTCTCGCAGAATCAATCCTACTCCTTTTGGGTATGCCTTTCGGTATTGACCTCGCCCTGCGTATCTTAGCAGACGTGTCGTTCTTGATTATTGCAATGATGACCGTTAGAAGTGCGATTCTAACATTTGGTTTAGACTATATGGGACTTGTCTATCTCTACTTCCCAGAAGAATCAGAAGTACAACAACACGAGATCTGTTCTGTCCTTCGCCATCCAACATATTTCGCTGTCGTCTGTTTAGCCGTAGGTGGTTTTATGATTCGGATGTCAGTTTTCTCATTCGTCTTCCTTATACTACTAGACATTGGATTACTGGCTCACATTCGCTTCGTGGAGGAAGAAGAGCTCATAGAGAGATTTGGGGAGTCCTATCTCGAGTATCAAAAACAGGTTCCAGCACTTCATGTCAGAATTCGGAACCTGAGAACTTACTTTCGGTTTTTGAGTCGAAGGGACCTATAGAGGAATCCATCTAGGTCTTCCAAGCAGGCTGTATTGCAGAGCCAGAAAAGCATAAATAGTACGATATAGTACTATTTGGTTCGGTACCGAACTATTGTGAGGTTGAAAGAGATGAATGAGGAAGATGTACGACAGGTCTGTATCAGACTAATGAACGAGGCATGGCCAGCTTATCTGACGACAATAGATAGAGATGGCTATCCTCAGACAAGAGCCATGTTTAATCTCAGGCACAGAGGAAAGTTCCCTAAGTTGGAGTCCTTCTTCTCAGGACAGGATGACGATTTCTTTGTGATATTCACGACAAATACTTCATCCGCAAAGATCGATGACATCAGATTAAATCCCAAGGCATCTGTCTACTATTGCATTCCAGATGAATCGCGTGGAGCAATGTTTGGAGGAACAGTAGAAATAATTACGGACAAAACAATGAAACAAGCCATATGGCATGATGGATGGGAGATGTATTATCCCACTGGATATGATGACCCAGATCATACAGTCCTCAGATTTCATGGCAAAAATGCAAAAGGCTGGAACCAGAGAAGGACTTTCCAGATCGAACTAGGTGATTGAGAGTGCAGGTCAGTGAAGGAGGGTTTCTCATCACCAAGATACACCACCTTTCGAGTAGGATATTCTCAAAGAAGCTCAAAGAACACGGGATTGAAATCAGCCCAGGTCAGGGCAGAATACTCTTCGCCCTCTGGCGTGACGATGGAATAGCAATCAGAGAATTGGTGAACAGGACTCAGCTTGGTAAGTCAACGCTGACAGAAATGCTTGATAGGATGGAGGCAGAGGGGCTTGTTGAGAGGATGGCATCAACGGTTGACAAGCGAGAAACATTGGTCCATCTCACAGGGAAGACTAAGAAACTTCACGAAAAATATCTCGATGTTTCCCTAGACATGACTGAGCTGTTTTATCGTGGTTTCACGGAGAAGGACATAGAATCTTTTGAGGAGTATCTGAGGCGGTTGCTCGCAAATCTCACGAAATTCAAGAAGACATAATGAAATGGAATTCACTTCTTGCTAAACTGTAGTAGTTCAATCAGATTTCCAGCTGGGTCTCGGACAGCCATGAAGATCCCAGCAGGGAAGTCCTGTGGAACATCGTGAATGACATCAGCACCAAGCTCTCGGAGCTTCTTGGCCATGTCTTCCACGTTCTTTGTTTCAATGCCTATTGCTACTTGAGATGTACCAGGGTATATTGCATTGGCTGGTTTGTCAGTCGTTTCAAGAATTAAAGATGGCCCGTCGTTCTCCAGATGGACCAGACAGTCATCGTACTTGTGTCTGACCGTGAAACCCAGTTTGCTGCAATAGAAGTCCAGGGCTTTGTCCATGTCATCAACATAGACTCCAATGACACATACTTTAGTCAATTCGCACACCAATATTGCGAATTCATGGAATCCGAGATAAAGCTTGCATTCCCAGCATGCTAGGTATGCCTAATCCTTCTTCTTGCCCGCACACCTCTTTGCAATGAGACATGCCACTGCACCTGCACCAAAGCCATTTCCTATGTTCACGACAGCCAGCCCTGGAGCACAGGACTGGAGCATGGAGGCAAGTGCGGTCTCACCCTTTCCGCCATAGCCGTAGCCCGTAGGAACAGGCACTCCAATCACAGGAATGTCAACAAGTGCCGCAATGACGGTTGGCAGGGCACCTTCCATTCCAGCAAAGACAATCAAGGAGTCAACTCCTTCTTCAACTATTGTCTTGATTGGTTCAATAATCCGATGTATTCCAGCCACACCGACATCATGGAATTTCAGAACCTCCACACCCATTATACGTGCCAATGCTTCGGCTTCGAGAGAGTATGGAATGTCCGAGGTTCCTGCGGTCATGATAGCAATCTTTCCACTCTTTGGCGGATCTGACCAACCATCGCGGCGTGCTAATACTGTTAGATGGTCCTCATAACCAGTAACATCAAAGACTAAGTGTTCATGAGATTTCCTGAGCTCATCAAGCTTTGTCCTACTCACTCTTGTGAGAAGAACGGCACCAATCTTATCGACCATGGTACCAACAATTCTGACAAGATTCTCTGTGGGCTTCGTTTCAGCGAAGATGACCTCAGGAACTCCACACCTCTCTTGCCTATTGATATCAATCACGCCAATTTCACCGACTCGTGCAAAGGCGAGGGCACGAAGTTCTTTTTCTGCCTCATCTATGTTGATTTTACCTGAGGAGAGAGCCTCTAGAATATCTCGCGTGCTTGTCATGGTCATCCCTTCGTTGCTGAACTCTAATCGTTTTGTGCCTTTCTCAATGACCTTTACTCTAATGAAAGCGGTGAATTCCATCTCTCAAGTGCTGCTACTGTTTCTTCTCTTATTATATTCAGCACTTCACGAGTTCTATCATCTTCGATTGAAATCAGTTCTTGGTCGCACCTTTCGAGCAGCTCATCAAGATGTTTCAACGGATGCTTCGCACGGTCACCCCAGTCCCAGACGCTACACCATCGCCGAGCTAAGTCTGGTCCGTAGGCATCCTCAGCCTTCTGCTTCACTTCAGGAGTCACTATCGTCCCGGGATGAGACCAAGGCATATCAGTTCCATTAGTTTCCACACCGAAGATTGCATTGGAATAGAACGTGTATATTGGAGGGTCTATGGCATCTGCAATCTCTTTCAGACGCATAGCGCCCAGGAGCCCGCCTGCAATTGAGTAGATAAGAATCGCACGAACATTTGACGCCTGGTTCATTGTGGCCTCGATAATGCCCTCGATAGTGCCACCTGTTGCAATAGTATCGCCAATTAGAATCACGGGGCTCGGAGATAGTGCTTCAAAGTTCTTGTAGGAGAGGTCAGTCTTCCAACCGGTGGGTGTAAGATACCGGCGGGCACCGATGAAACAGCGGCTAATTGTTTCTCCAAACACCCTCTCAAATGCCTCAGCTATGCTATAATAGAGTGCACCTGCCAGAGGTAC
>JAHQWZ010000327.1 GCA_029856425.1 Candidatus Thorarchaeota archaeon | reverse complement strand
CTCCAGCCAAGACCTCATCGACCAATATCTCAGTATTTCCTCCTTTACGAGGACTCCCTACAATCCCCAGAACATGCCTATCGCCTGAGGCATTCATAGTTCATCCTCCATCGCTACTGGATTCATTTCTCCTTTCTATAGATAAGGAATTTCTCGTAGGCGGTGAACCCAGGCTTCATTCTGACGATTGCTTCTGCCTCTGGCCCTTCTGCGCTGAATCCGAAACTAGATAGAATTGGCACATCAGTCCAACCAGCTTCCTTGCAGTCCTTGGCAAGCTCCACTAGCAGTCGCTCCCAAGCGTAATCATATCCTGGTTTCAATGCTCTGAATCGAAGGATAATTCGTTCACTATCAGCTGGGATATTGACATTATCGGGACTAGTTCGAAGCGGAGCGGTCGCTCCAACAGCTGCATCACCATCAAACAATATAATCGGTGCTCTTGTTGGGAATACCCGATCCTTGAAGTACGATACGAATCCCTCTCTATTGGTGAATGCTTCCCGGAGTTGTTCATCAGCCATGCATAAGTCAACTAGCAGGTCGATATCGCCTTCAGTGGCAGTCTTCGCCCTTAGCTTTGCCGCCTTTCCCTTCACTTCTTTATTCGCAGTTTCCTTGACATCAAAATCAACACTATATTGGTAGTATGTCTCATGATCTGAAAATCCAAGTTCTCTGAAGAACTTGTCCTGCTTGTCCTTTATTTTCGAACGGAGGACAATTCCAGTCGTGATTCTGTCTATGTCATCTCTATTCTTGAGGTATTCAAACTGCTCCTTGAAGAGCTTCTTCTGAACTTCTGGTGGGCAATCAGGCATGGTCCAGGGAAATCCGATATTTGCCCTACCGGGTTCAGAATCAGACACGCTTGAAGTCACATAGGCTAGAGGCTTTCCATCCTCTGTCAAAGCATATCTCGTTGCGTCTTCACCGCGTTGTATATTGCGGTCTCGAATTTGCCAACCCTGGGCTGGAAGACCAGAAGCCTCAGTGTAGATTTTGGCTTGAATATCTTCAAGTCCATCATCGGTATTCCATTTTTTGCATACAACTTTCATTCCGTTTCTCCTCTCAACACTTACCAAGTCAGAGAATATATAGTGTGAATGACATACGTTGTACATAATAAACCTTTGTTCTAAGAACCGTGTGGATTACAAACTATTATTCCGAGCTATTTCTTGCGCCCGCTTCTTGGCTTGAAGAAATCTTCGAGTGAACTCTGCTGTATTGCACTAAGCTTCCAATGCCTGCCTTCAGGATTTCGCTCAACCACTTCTTCTCGTTCCATATTATGAAGGTGATAGAGAATTGTCGCTGTTGTCACATTGATATCTTTAGCAATCTCTGCCACAGTCTTCCATTCTTCACTACTAAGCGTTCGCAGTATCTCCGTCCTGCGCGATAGCCCTCTTTCTACATTCCTTATCCAATGAAGGTAGGCTCTACGGTCGAGTGTCAGAGTTGTCAACCCATTAAATACTTCGAGCAGATAGAAATGTGTGTTTCTCTTCCCTATCTCCTTGGGAGTCCCATCAAGTCAAGGAATGCTGCAGGTTCGCCACCTTCTGTTATCGGTCTTATTCTGTATTTGGGGTACTTATGGCTCAATGTTGCAGCTACCCTTGTCCCCATGAGTTTCTTGAAGAGCTGCGCCTTTGCTCCTCTCCAAAGATAAATGATCTTTTCATTATGATCAATAAAGACGAGGACCTTGCTCGATGCAATAATTGAGGCACTTGGATCAGTCTCAGTCATTTTTGCATCTGAGTCGATTTCAAAGGCCTCTACCATCTGAATCCCTCTTGTGAAGGTTGCATTGAGAGATGCACCTCCTCTTATGATACTTTTCCAAATGTATGTACATCCTATCAGTATAGGATTGAGCACAAACAACTACAAAAAGGTCCTAGTTAGTCTAGGATGGGAGCGTGGTAGATTTGACAGAAGATATACCGTCAAGAGTCAAGTTCATTGACAGAGCAAGAAGGCGAATAGAGATACAGATGAATGAGGTCACGCTACAATTTCCTTTGAATGCTGTCCCTGACCCACTATATACAGCCATGGCCACTGCATTTGATGGTGACGAAAACCCAGAATGCAAGCTCCTCGCTGCCTATCATGACACTGTCATGAAGCCAACGCTCTGCACCTCCGATCCTTCCAGTATCTTTCGCTTCACAACCGCTACTAAGATTGTCAGACTCACTCTTAGTGATGAGGAAATTGACAATCAAATTGAGGATATCGAGGGTGAGATACTCTCATTTCAAGGTCGTCCCTTTGATGACACTATTGATGAAAGAATTGATCTCTACAAACGAATCTATCTTGACGACACCAAGATAGATCGGTTCCGGTTTGGAGCAGCTGAAATGTATGGTGATACCACATATGGCAACATTCGACAAGACCCTCGTGTCGTATTGAACTTCCAGTGGCATAGGCCTGAGGAGGATGTCTATAGAGGATTTCAAGTCAACTGCATTGCGGAGATTGTGCTTCCAGGGGATCCCTTCTATAGATTCATGAGAAGTATGAGGTCCCTTTTTGTAAGACGATTCATTGATCTGCGCGCTTCCGAATACCCCGCAGCTTACAAGTTTCATGTCTGTGAA
>JAHQWZ010000326.1 GCA_029856425.1 Candidatus Thorarchaeota archaeon | reverse complement strand
AGCGTAGAATGAAAAAACTTGAGGCGTGACTCTTGGGAGAAGAAACGAAGTCAAAAAGCACTGAACCCCCGCCAGTTACAGCCCGGCCGATGATTGGGGACTTGGTGAAATTCGGCCAACTCACACAGGTTTCCTACTTGCTCCTCGGTCCACTTGGGTCTGGAAAGACGACTTATGCTGAAGCCTTTCTCCACGATGGTCTAAAGCATGGGTTCCCTGCAGTCTTTGTAACAACAGATGTTTCTCCAAGAGTGATTAGAAATGACATGAGTAGACATGGTTGGTCTATCGAGGATTATGAGAAGTCCGGTCAGTTTGTGTTCATTGATGGCTATTCTGAACGAATGGGGGCTCCGAAGTCAAGCACTGTACGCTCCCTAGCCAAGGTAGATGACATCAGTGAGTTGGGAATTGTGCTCTCTGAAGTTCTAGACACTCTTGTTGTTTCCCGTGTTGTGGTTGATAGTCTTTCGACGCTTATTCTCCATTCAAATCCCGTGACGATGCCCAGAGCAGTCCAGAGACTAAGCGGTCGAGTCACACAGAGTTCGCATAGCATAATGTTTGTACTTGAGGAGGGAGTTCATGATGAGAAGACCTACGCAACATTCTCCTATATGGCAGACGCAGTCCTTCGATTCAAGATTGACGATGAAGGTGATCTGCATAATTATAAAGTTCGAATGGAGCGAATGCGCGGTACTGACACATCCAGAGTCTGGAACGACTTCGTTCTGGAATGATGAATCATTTCTGTGAAGATTTTAAAGCGATATGTCTCCTCTCAGAGTTGAGTATGGAAGAGGAGAGGCGAACGTGGATTCCTTGCTGATTGTGACACTGAGAGATGTTCTATGTGCATCGCTCTCCCTCGATGATGGTCTCTCAGCAATCCAGAATCTGGCAATAGGAAACACGAGCGATAATGAGATTCTATTTGAGATAGCTCGCGTAATCGAGGAGATCATCCTACGAAGGCCTGGTCTTGCGAGTGCAAAGCTCACAGAATTGACAGTTCGTCTTTCATTCAAAGCCAACCGTGTTCTTCCTGAGATGCTTGCTCTGCTAGACGTACGCTACACCAACAGTTTTCACCGAAGTGAAACTGAGCTTCTTCCAGATATTGATGCATTACCTCAACTACTTGATATCCTAGGCCAACTAATACAATCAATCACCTCCGCTCTGAACCTGAATCTAAGGCCCCTGCTTCCCTTTCTAACTGAAGAGGTGTCGATGACCCTGGATGCCATTCACACAAGAGGCCATGCATATTCATCTGCATTGGCGCTTCATGAGGTTCACTACCTTACTAGTATCTTGATTGAAGAGGGTTTTTTTGTTGGTGCGGAGTTCCTACTCAAAAAGCTGGTTCAGATTACTTCCAAATTGGGAAATCAGGACCTTCTGTTTGAGGTAATGTTCGACTATTCGTGCGTGCTCACAGAACTTGGAATGTTTCGGGAATCTCGTAACATTCTACATAATCTGGAAAAAAACGTTGAGGCTGAAACTGATAAGGATAAACTTGCAGCCGTTATTCTTCAACTGGGAGTGAATGACACTCGTGATGACACAGTCCCATATAAGAAAGCTCGTGCTCTTAGTGATAGAGCCGCACAATTGTATAAAGAGCGAGTAGACCAAGATAAGGGATCCACGGATGATATTGGTCTAGCTCATCTTGTTATTGGCTCAAGTATTCTTGCAAATGGTTGGAGAGAGGGGGTTCCAGAGGCAATAGACCGCCTTGAAAAGGGGCTTCTAGCTTATGAGGGAGTTGAGAATCCCGACTTCGAGCAATCTCTTCATCTGTTTAGAATCCTAGCAGGGCTTGGTTTTGCACACGGATTATTGACCGACCATGAGAATACAATGAAGAGTATGGCGTATCTGGAAAGAGCCAAGGTCATACTAGAACAAATGGAATCTATGGGCCAAGACATGACTGCGCATTTAGCAAGGGCTGAAAATACGTTAGGCTGGGTATGCCTGAGCACTGAATCGGATGAGTGCTGGGATGCAGGAGTTGCCGCCTTTGAATCCGCTATTCATTTGCGTGAAGAACTTCAAAAGAAAGGTAGGTCATCTGAGCTGGAAATCTTGGGCAGCAAGCTTGGCCTATCACTGTCTATGATGCGTTCTCCAGAACACTCTGCCGAAGCTCTGAAATCTCTGCGTGAGGTGCTTTCGCAGTTTGTTCCTCTCTTTCCCACAGACCCTCGTGCATTTGTTGAGGTGGCAATCGCTACATACAATATAGTCTGGATTGCTTTCAGACACGGAGAGAAACTCTCCCCTCGAGTTGTTCGTCTATTGGACGACATAGATAGACTCCTATCAGATGCAAGAGCTCAGAATGATTCGATTTTCATTCAGGGGGTAACTTTGGTTCTTCCCTATCTAGATGAATCTTGGGCTATTCTCAAGAACCGTGCAAGTCATCTGACTACTCACAAGTCTGATCTTTCAAGAGTGGGCGCTTTGATGAAGGCTTTGTCCACTGCGAAGCTGAATCTGGAAGCGGTCAATCTGGGACCTACAGCACGGATTGAGAACCCAGTCACTACCAGAGTCGAAGAGATTGACGCGCTTCTTGCTATGTACTGGAAAGGCCAGACCGCATTGG
>JAHQWZ010000325.1 GCA_029856425.1 Candidatus Thorarchaeota archaeon | reverse complement strand
TGCAGCCTCAATCTCAACAGATGCATCTGCCTCTGTCTTTCCAGGTGTCACGATTTCAAGAGCGGTTCTAATCCCGATCTCAGCTATCTTGACGGCTTTGCGAATTGCCTCAATTTCTGCATCATCTTTGATCTGTCTGAGTCTCCAGAGCAAGGACGACAGGTCTCTAAAGCCAGCTCCAGGAATCTTAGTCTTGAGATGCTCGAACTCTCTGACAGACAACCGCTCTTGCTGCAGACCAATCATACTGTTCTGTACTCCGGAATCCTCGAGAATCTTAACTATTGAATCCCAGAACATCGAGCTGCGATAGAGTCCCCACTCATCGAAGGGCTTATCGTCCAGCGTATGAACACGAGCCATTATGGACTCTTGGCCTAAAGCTTCATGCTGTAGATTAGACATCACTAACTGTGGCTGCTCATCAACAATTATTACGCACCCTGTTGGGAGTGTATTGGTAGGACTCTCATAGCCTGTTAGATATCGAACATCCTGCCTCCTTGTCACTAGAAGAGCCTCCACGTTCTCGCTCTTCATAGACCGATGGACTCGTTCGAGTCTCTGGGGGGTAAACTGCATTACACGCATCTCAATCAGAATAGCTGTCTTTTCAAAACAAGACCAGCATATTTGTCGAATTTCACGTTCATTTAAGCTTCACGCCGATGATAACAGGAGTGAGAAATAATGGCGGGACCGCCCGGATTCGAACCGGGGATTACCAACTCCGCAGGCTGGTGCCTTATCCAGGCTAGACTACGGCCCCATTCATCGAGGGGCCTAGTTCAACTTATAGAGTCTTCGCTGGAGGCGCAGGAATCACTCTAGAACAGGTTTCAAATATGCAACCACTGCACAGCCTTTCTTCTTCGTGACTCTCATTATGTGTTCAGAGGTCTGAAGGATAAAATGCTCACCCTCTTCCAGATTCTCAAGTACGGATTTCCCCATCGGACCGTTGAGGTATCTCTCAAATCGCGACTTCACTCTTTCAGCCGTGGATTCAGTCTTCGACTTCATAGAACAATACCCTCGTACCACAATAGGATTCTGTGATACTTAAACAGATACACGATGGTTTTTGGATCATGCTAATTGAACAGATAGCAGTTCTACAACTGCTTTGCCCCTCCGTTTTGTCACCCTGAAAGTATGTTCTGATGTTTGCAGAATGAAACTCTCGCCCTCATCCAATGTTTCAAGAACCGTTCGACCCATTGGACCATTCAGATAGCGGGTAAAGCGGTCAACCACTCGTTCAGGGTTTGAACGATGACCCTTCAACATGCTCATCCATATCGACCTCGCGTCAGAAGAGTGTCCCTCAGCCGCGCTTTTAAACTCCAATCGAATTGAGTTGAAGAAAATAAATGGCGGGACCGCCCGGATTCGAACCGGGGAAACCCAACTCCGGAGGCTGGTGCCTTATCCAGGCTAGACTACGGCCCCAAGACTCCACAAGGGCCGCTCTTTATAGACTTGCTGCACGCGACCCTGATTACTCCCTCACAAGGTCCGGTTCGATTATCCACCAAGCACCGCGTTTCTCTTTGACCTCACCCTTTTCATACCTAAGAATCCTAGCTCCAAGTACCCTTTCAGAACGGTCATTTAGCTTCCGAATCCGAACATGGATTGTCTTGCGTTTCAAGGGATCATTGAGGAGCTTCTTTGCTAGTTCAGGTGTAGAGGCGCCCTCATGTTGGAGAAAGTAAGCGACTATCTTCCTGTCCAAGTCATCTCGGCAGACCTGTGTCTTTACTGCCTCATTCATTCCTCCGATGTAGATGCTCGTTGATCGAGCGCCCTCCAGATATTCAACCCGGTCTTGGAGCTGGTCAACGCGTTCCGCCAGCTCAAATACGATGGGAGGGACCTCTTGGTCCAGTCTCCAGAGTATAGCGTCCTTGATGAATCTCTGGCGGCCCCGCTCACCAACGACTGAATCAATTCTTTCTAGGATTTCACTATCAAGCCTTACTCGAATACTGGCTGTCTTCTTCTTGCGGGCAGGGTTCATTTTGATATTCACCTGTTCCAAGTAGACTTCATTCAAAACCCGAACAAAAAGCCTTCCTCTTCGATGGGCTTCTCCGACACAGTTATAACATCATCCGCGGGGGAGCACGCTGAAGATGCGACGGTGAGTATCTGATGGTCAACAAGGAGAAGAATGCCAAGCGAGACCTGATTCGTATCAGAAAGACTCAGAACCCACAGCAGATAGACTTCAGAAGAATGCGAAAACGCCGCAAAGCGCGTACAGAATTCTGGTCCTTCAAAAAGAAACCCTCTGCAAATATTGTGATTGAGAAGAAGGAGAAGAAGAAGCCAAAGAAGAAGGCTCCTAAGAAGAAGAAAGAACCAGAGATGGAAGTCATAGATGATAAGCCAGAGCTTGAGATCATTGATGAAGAAATGGAACTGGAAACTATAGAAGAGAATGATGATGCAGAGCCAGAACTTGAGGTCATTGATGATGAACTCGAGGATCTCTATTCATATGACGATGAGATACTAGATGATGATGAACTCGAGGAACTGGAGTAGTAGTCAGAGATCCAAATCTTCAATTCATGACAAAGAATAAGACAGGGGACTCCCCTGAACAAGCCTGTTGTGCTTCTAGCAACCTATTCAGGTGATT
>JAHQWZ010000324.1 GCA_029856425.1 Candidatus Thorarchaeota archaeon | reverse complement strand
AGTGAAGAAACATCCTAGAGATTTTGATCTTGCATATAAAACAGACATGGTCAATAGAGCAGTGGAAACCGCACGGGAATATGGTGACTGTATTCGCAATATCAGAGGACTTTACGGTGAACTCTTTGGGCCCAAGTATCTTGCCAATAGTGATGGCTCGCGCATCGAATGGGACTTCTTAGTCACGGACTTACTGTGTCTGGTTACTTCAATGACCCAGTCTGGTGCCATGGTCAACGGCAGAGAGGGTAAGGGCGGGACATATGGTCTGGAGATATTTGACGCTAAGGATATTACGCCTGAATCGATCGGTGAAGCTGCAGGCTCTCGAGCAAAGGAGCAACTGAAGGCCAAGGCTTGCCCTGCAGGAAAGTTCCGGGCACTGACTGAGAACCGACTCACTGGTGTGCTAGCTCATGAGAGTTTCGGCCATCTTAGCGAAGCTGATTTCATTGTCACAGGTGGGTCTCCCCTAACTGACAAGATTGGGACTGTGCTTGGAACTGAGCATGCAACTATTATCGACGGCGGAAAGGTAGATATCGAAAAGCATGGCGGATTGTGGCTTCCTTATGATGATCAGGGCACTCCATCATCAAAGACAACTGTTCTTGACAAGGGAACTCTCAAACATTACCTTCATGACAGGGGTACTGCGGCAAAGCTTGGCCAGACCCCAACCGGTAATTCAAGGGCAGTGAATTTTGTGTTCCCACCTATATGTCGGATGACTAATACCTACTTTGCACCTGGTGACTTGACTGAGGAGGAGGCTCTGGAACTACTTGGGACCGGAGTGTATGCAATACAGTCATCGGGCGGTCAGGTCTAGGGAGATGGTAGCTTTCTGTTCAAAGCCATCCGTGGTTATTGGGTTGAAAATGGCGAGATTCAATATCCAATCAGAGAGGTTTCACTGTCTGGTAATATCCTAGAACTCCTATCCAAGGTTGAGGGAGGGACGAAAGAGCTGAAGATTTCCTCCGGCTACTTCGGAGGGTGCGGCAAAGGCGACCAATATCCATTGCCCACAGGATTGGGTGGTCCGAGACTGGTCATTGATGGCGTGACATTTGGAGGAGAAGCTGGCGCATAAGGAGATAACAAATATGGAATATGATAATCTGAAAGATGAACTCTTGTCGATTGCTGATACATCATTGAAGTACGCCACCTCCCAAGACAGTTCTGCTGAGTTTGAAGTGTTCCTTTTCTTCAACAGCGAGACCCTTGCTGAGATATCACAAGGTGTTGTTAAGGCGAAAGATGGCAAGACGATGGGTAATGCTGTTCGAGCTGCAAAGGGAAAACGTATGGGATTTGCCTGTGCGAGTGGCATAGCAATCGAAAGGGTGAAACTGAGTATCAATGAATCATTCGGCATAGTCAATAGCATCAAGGTGGAGGATGAACGATTCCAAGGCTTCACCGATCCAAGTACTCCTGGAAAAGACGGCGCTTTCGCAGATGAGATTTTGGAGATTGATACTGATTTCCTCCTAAAGTCAAGTGAAGCAATGATAGCTGAGGCTAAGTCTGTCGACGAACGTGCAAAGATTGTAAGTGCAGAAGCCTCAGCATCTTGGGGTGGCTACGCTGTTGCGAATACCCGCGGAGTACTCCAAGGCTCAGTGTTTGGTCATAATGGCTGCTTTGTGCAAGTTCAAGCAATGGAAGGAGAGGAACGCAAGGGTGCTTTCGAGTTTGATGTTGCACGCGAGCGTGTGTACGACTCCGATGGATTGGGAAGAAAAGCCGCTGAGGAAGCTGTGTCCCTCCTCGGCGCCAAGAAATTGGATATGACATCAAAAATGAGGACACTCTGGACACACATCCCAGCAGCATTGTATGTGCTATCAAGTCTGGGACAGTCTGTTCTGGGGCCGCCAGTAGTTGAAGGGAGATCGCCACTTAACGACAAGATTGGAGAAACTATCGCCCACAGTGACCTGACCATCGTTGATAATGGACAGAAACCCACTGGATTAGGGACAAATGCTGTCGACCAAGAGGGACATCCACAGAGGAAAAATCCAATCATCGAGAAAGGTGTCTTGAAGGGCTTCTTATTCAATACATACTACGCACGTGCCTTTGGAGTTGAGTCTACAGGAAATTGTGCTCGTGGCGGCGGTGCATTTCAGAGCAGCAATCCGTATGAATCTTCACCAGGAGTTGTCACCAAATGGTTAGAAATCAATGCAGGAAAGAAGTCTGAGGAGGACATCATCTCAGAAGTCGAGGATAAAGCTGTACTCATCAAAGGATTCCCGCTAGGAATATTCCACACGAATGTCAGCACCGGCGAATTCTCTATTGTTGCGGGTGAGGCCTATTTAGTCGAGAAAGGTGAAGTCAAGTATCCAGTCCAGCCTGTTTCACTCGCTGGTAATTTCTACGAAGGCTTCAAGAATCTGGCAGGAATCTCCAGCGAAATACGTCCCCTTCCATGGGGTATAGAGAATCCAATGTTTGTTTTTGATGGGTTCTCCGTCACTGGGTAAATCTGTCTTTCCTTGAGATTCAGTGGCTATGCATCAACAGAGTGTTGAAGCTCTATGTCAGAGAAACAGTCACGATGATGACTGCGATCATGCATACAATGAGTGCAACTCTTTTTCTCCTACCTTCCATCTCATAGTCAACTCCATCCTCCACAAAAAT
>JAHQWZ010000323.1 GCA_029856425.1 Candidatus Thorarchaeota archaeon | reverse complement strand
CGGGTGCTTGGATAGTTACTGTACTTGACGCTGAAAGCGGAGTCGCTTCCATAACGGTGGAGATCAACGGATTTGAAGTCGGAACCTCAGCTGGTGACTATCCATTATCGAATGTACTCGGAACATACACAATCAATGTTACGGCAAGTAATGCAGACTTAGACCGGGGATTATTGGATCAGGAGAAAGTGACTGTTATTGAATCAATAATCATCGTTGATGATGACACAACTGGTCCGATAGTTACCATAACTCTCTCCGAGTCGCCTCTGATACCAAATGATCAAGACTCTGGTGTCTGGACGGTATCAGTGAATGACCCAGAGAGCGGCATCGAAACCATGACCGTGGAGATTGACGGAGCTATCGTGGGATACGGATCAGGCGACTATCCTGTTCCATTATTGGCAGGCATTCATACTATAGCAGTGACAGCCACGAATGCCGACCTGGATCGTGGTTCAGGCGATCAGGAAATGACTATGGAATCCGCTACGGTTACGGTATATGACGTGACAGCTCCAAATACCACGCTTTTGGTTGGGAGTCCATTTGTTGACCCATGCATCACGTCGAGCACTGGTCTGGAGTTTTATTCAGAGGATGGAAATGGCTTTGGAGTTGATACCATCAACTACAGTGTGAATGACGGACCATGGCAAGTCTATGATGGGCTGTTCTACTTGACAGGTGATGACGGAGAATATACTCTGTCCTACTGTGCAGTTGACACTGTAGGCAATATAGAGTCTGAGCACTCCAGAACATTCACTCTTGACAACTCTCCACCCGCAACAACAATCCTCCCGGGTTCGCCAGTTCATGAATCATACATCACCTCTGCTACGCCTATCACATTGGAGGCGGATGATCCAGGTTCGGGTACGGCTCTGATAAGATACAGGATAGACGAAGGTGATTGGATTGTCTATGCATCAGCATTTGAACTGGAAGGCCCTGATGGACCCTATATGATTGAGTTTTACTCAGAGGACCTGCTTGGCAATGTTGAATCAATCAACCAAGTTTCATTTGAGCTGGATAATACAGCTCCAAAAACTCAGATTGCACCTTCAGGCATTAAGGGTGACAATGACTGGTTTGTATCACAGGTCTATTTGACCCTGACTACAGAAGATGGAACTGGAAGTGGTGGTGCAGCAATCTACTATATCCTGGACTCAGGAGCCATGATGCTGTACACAGGCATCATCGAAGTCTCAGCGGATGGCCTTCACACTATTGAATTCTGGTCAGAGGACAATCTCGGAAACATCGAAACCATGCATGGAATATTCGAGTTCAAGATCGACAAGACGTCACCTGATGCCCTTCCACCAGTGACTACACTGGAAGTCCAGATTCCGGCTTTTGGAACCGATCCGACCTACATTTCCACAACAACTGGCATCGTTCTTGAAGCAACTGATGAACTCAGCGGAGTTTACAAGATTCAATATCGAATCGACAACGGTGAATGGATTGACTATGTGACAGCTTTCACAGTAGATGAAATTGGATCTCACATGATTTACTATCGTAGCATCGATGTTGCTGGTAATGAGGAAATTGAGAAGTTCATCTGGGTCATGGTCAATGCAACAGAAGTCACCTACAGCGGTGAAATCTCTGGGCAATACTCGGACCCCGTCGTCTTGGAAGCGAAACTCATTGATATTGCCACACAGTTGCCCATCATAGGAGAAACGGTGACATTTGTCTTGGGTGTGCAGAGTGCCTCCGCAGTAACCGGGGCCGACGGATTTGCCTGCACTACAATTATCCTTGACCAAGCTGCAGGTGTCTATGCTCTTGCAGTCACATTCGAGTCGGATGGCGTATATCTAGGCTCTTCGGCGGAGATTGATTTCATCCTCGAGAAGGAAGATGCCTTTGCTAGCTACACAGGTTCCACAGTCATTTCGAGCCAGCTTGAAACGTTCACTCTGCGAGCCACTATCTATGATGAAGATGACAACTACTGGGGCGACTTGACAAGGATCTATATCACCCTCACAATCTATAATGATGAGATGGACATCTCCAGTCCAGTTCTTGTGGAAGGCCCGCACATTGTCCAGATAACCGAAGTTGATGGAGTAGGTGTAGTTGTAGTTGAAACCCCTAATCTCCCTGTTGCTGCATACCTCATTGTTGTCAGTTTCGAGGTTGAGGATAACGGCTACTATCAGGGATTGGATTCCGACACAGTGACACTCACCATCTACGAGCCCTCCGGCGACTTCGTGACAGGTAGCGGTTGGATATGGGATTCAAGTGGTCATTTAGGTCACTTCGGCTTTATTGTGAGGTACAGATGGGACGGTACTCTGAGGGGCACCTTTCTCTATGTCTATACTGATGATGACTCCATAGTCATTGTCAAGGGCACCGAATGGATCGGCCTAGCAATAACTGACAACCATGCCTTCTTTGAGGCCAAGTGCTTCATTGTTCAGCTGAATTTCAGGACATGCGAGTTCCAGTACAGCGATGACAGCTACACCGTCAAGGTAGACGCATGGGACAACGACTGCGATGGTGGAGTTGATGTCTTCCAGATGCGTGTTTATGACGCGAACGGAATCATCTGGCATGAGGCTGGCTACGAGCCCTATGGATACCTAGTGTGCGGCAACATACGGATTTACCGACGGAACTACTAATTGGCATTTGGTA
>JAHQWZ010000322.1 GCA_029856425.1 Candidatus Thorarchaeota archaeon | reverse complement strand
TGGCTATTACATTATTAGATTCGATGCATCGGTTCTTGGTCTGGAAGGTATCTACAACTTTACAGTCTACTTCAATTGGACAGGCCCAACTCGACAATTCTACAGTGGAATGATAAGAACATCTGTTAACATTATAGGTGAAGAATCAGAGTTGAGTCTTGAAGACTCACCTGGTCCTACACCATATCTAGAGAATATGAGTTATACTTACTTCTATAGCGAGCTCTACAGCGGACGAGGAATTTCCAACGCGACAACGGGTAATGTATTCATTTTCGTTGAATTCATTGGTGAATCTATTGATACATCATTAGTATCGATTTTGGAAGGCTCGCCAGGACATTATAGTATAGAGTTCAATTCCACAGTTTTCGGAAGACCCGGTGTATTCACCATGGTTGTCCAGGTGAATTGGTCTGCATCAGCCGAACCCTATTATGACAACCGGACTGATACGATAACCGTACGAGTCATTCCAAGAAACACGATGATATCAGTGACTCCGCCGGATAGCACTGCTTATGGTGTCAACGCCACATTCTCATTCTCATATGACGACGTATCTGGTGCTGTTCCTTCTACAATTCCTTTTAACGCACAGATGACAGTCACTGTGAACTTACCTGACAAAACAATCAACTACAATTCTACCACTAGACAGTTCCATGTATCCTTCAATACAAGCGTCCTTGGAGCTTCTCTTGGAAACAAGCAGTTCACAATCAGCATCACTTGGATTGGCTCCCCATTCTACGCAAATATCACGGCTAGAACTGTCTTCATTACAGTGGCAAAAAGAGAGACATCATTCGACTTTGCCACACCCAGTCCCACTCCTTACGGAGAGATAACAACGTTCACAGTGACCTATATTGATATCGCAGGAGCAATTCCTAGTCCGATTAATGACGGGATAATTTCATTGTACAACGACTCACAGCCAATTCCAGGTGCATATTATAGCTACTTGCCTCTTGGGAACGGTCAGTACGCAATTGATCTGGATACAACTTACTTCACAAATCCCAACTCATACAATCTAGTAGTTCAGCTTAGCACATCCTATTTCTACTATCAAGATGTGACAAGCTCACGAACCCTCAACGTGAGGCACCGAATAACCACTCTTGCAGCAGAGCCCGTAGGAACTATCGCGTATAACTCATCGATTCCGATGGTGGTGCACTATAGAGACCTTCTCTCTCTTGCAGAAATCAGCAATAGTTCGATGCTGGCAAGCATTGAAATTCTGAATGGAAGCTCATGGCTCTTTACTTCAGAATGGCGAGTGGGTTCACAGGACTATCTGATTACCGCACAAACGTACAATCAGATACTTGATATCGATAGAGATTATGTTCTCTGGATTCGATTTAGTTATTCAAACACGGCACCCTTCTATCTTGCCGCAGAAACCTTTGTATCCTTTAAGCTCAGGGAACGGACTACATTTCTGGACCTGACTGATTCACCACTGCCTACTCCTTTCTTGGACTTTGTCAACTTTACAGTTGTGTATAGTGATTTGGAGTCATCTTTTGCTATTGCCGGTGCAGACATCGTACTTTCTATTGAGGCAGCGTATCTTCTGGAGGGTACGGATTACATCCTTCAAACATACGGAGATGGAATATATTATCTCTCAGTCAATACTACCGCCATAGGAACGCCAGGCACCTCCAAGAGCCTCTTGGTGAGTGCTGAATGGACCTCTGGATCTCCCTATTACACTGATTCTGCTATCACATTAACCGTATCAGTGATTTCTAGACCTGCAAGTGTGAGCATCATCGGCTCACCTTCGCAGGTCAGATTCCTGCAGAATATCACATTCACATTCAGCTATGCTGATGATAGCACAGACGAGTTCATTACACTAACCAAGAACATGGTTTCCATTTACAGTGGAGGAAGCCTCCTTCAAGATACTGACTTCTCAATGTCATTCCTGGGGAACGCGTATGAAATTCAGGTTAATTCAACTATCCTGAGTCCAATTCTGGTAACCAACTGGAATGTCACAGTATTCGTAAATTGGCCTTCCATTGAGTCCCCCTATTATACAGATGATGCTGCTTCTGTGGGTGCTACTGTCATCAACCGGGTTGGGGTCATAAGCCTCGGCAGTGCCGCAACAACGCCGATAGGCGACAACATGAGCCTCACATTCTCCTACGTAGATTTTGAAAATGGATTAGGAATTGCTGATGCAATAGTCGTGTTTGATTGCTTGAATCCCAGTGGACTTGTTGAAAATGTTGACTTCTGGGTTGTGCGGGGTGTTGGTCCAGAGATTGGAGAATATACGATACTCGTTGATTCAAATAGACTCAATGGAGTAGGGCTATACACATTCTCTCTGAAACTTCAGTGGAATCCATCTCTAGAGCCCTATTATCGGAATATGACTGAAGTATACCCCATAGGTTCAGTCAGGTTGATTCAATCGCAGCTAGATTATCTTGAACCAAGTCCGTCAACAGTTCCTATCAGTGACAACGTAAGTGTAGTTCTCACATTAACTGACATTGACCATTTACAGCCTATACTGGGAGCGGAAACTAGTATCGCTGTGACGTACAAGTCTGACGGTTCTGTTCCATCAATATGGAGTATTACTGTGCTCGCTCCAGGTGAATACGAACTTGAAGTGAACTGCACTGATGCAGGTACCAGTGGTACAAA
>JAHQWZ010000019.1 GCA_029856425.1 Candidatus Thorarchaeota archaeon | reverse complement strand
TTTATGGTTATAAGAATAGCGGAGAGCACCGAGCTGTTAAGGTCATGTGCCGTCCATTTGATTTTCAATAACAATTCCCTGATAAGGTTCAAGATGAATTCCAGTGTTGCGAACTGGATTTGAGTCCATTAACGTTGAGAAGAGCAGCTCTCCGTCGCCCATGAATTCGTCAATCCGAATCGGTTTGCTTGAGAAGTTCAGCCGTATCTGTACCACATGCTCATTATGCCTGCGTTCGTAGGCGAGGACGAACTTCCTGTGTGTGTACAAGTCTAATAAGTGCAGAGAGCCTGAGTGTAAAGCTGGCGTATTCCTACGGAGGCGAAGAAGATCTTTGTAGCAGTGCAATAGTGAATTCGGATCCGATTCTTCGTTTTCCACGTTAATTGTTTCATATCTTGGTTCCACTGGTAACCATGGTTCCGACTCAGCCGGACAGAATCCTGCATTCGGTGATGAGTCCCATTGCATTGGTGTCCTGCAGTCATCACGATTGAGTGAAAAAGTCCCCTTTCTTGTCAGCAAGTTGACCAAGAATTGAGGAAGCCAACTGTATTTCAAAGCAACAGGGTCTTGTGCAGTCTTGAGTGGAAACCTATGGTTGAACATACCAATCTCTTCGCCATAATAGATGAAAGGGACCCCTCTTGCGGTTAGCTGCAGTGTCACATTCAGCTTTGCTTTATTCATGTCATTGCCAAGTTTACTGATACGACGCATTTGATCGTGATTGGAAAACACCCAAGTCGGCGTATATGGCTCCGTGAAATACTGCTCATATCTACTAATTATATCCCAAAACGCGTTGGCACCAAGATTTGCATTGAGTGACTGAAACTGGAATGTCAGATGAAGCCCATTGGTCCTGGTTTCATCTACCTCCTCACCATAGTATCTCTTAAGGACTTCAAGTGATGCCCCTATTTCACCAACCAGGAATCGTTCGGGGTCTGAATACTCATCCATCACTTTTCGAAGTTCCTTTACGAAAGCATAGTTGTCAGGATGGTTCATAGTGTAGATTTTATTCTGGAAGAAGCTCTTCTGTTCATCTTCCGAGGGGAAGAGCCTCCAAGAAAATGGATTGTTTCGAAACTCTTCGTCTTCGAATACCGTATTGATTATGTCCAAGCGGAATCCGTCAACACCATTATCCAGCCAGAATCGAACAGTGTCAAACATCTCCCTCTTCACATCAGGATTGCGATAATTGAGGTCTGGCTGAAAGGGCAAGAACTGAGCCCAGTACCACTGATCTGTTAGACCATCATAATGCCATCCTGAACCTCCTACCAAGGCCTTCCAGTTGTTTGGAGGTTTCTTGCCTTCCGGCTTTTGCCCACCACGCCATATGTACCAGTCACGTTTTGGATTGTCTCGACTTGACCGTGACTCTAGAAACCAAGAGTGTTGGTCGCTTGTGTGATTCAGGACCATATCAAATACAACGAACATGTTTCGACTGTGAATCTCATGAATGAGTCTTTCACAGTCAGACAACGTTCCGTATTCGGGCGCAATACTTCGATAGTCGCCAACATCATAGCCATGATCGGCCTGTGGGCTTGCAAAAAAGGGAGAAAACCAGATTGTTTCGACTCCTAAGTCCTGTAAATGGTCCAGTTTAGAGATTATTCCAGGAATATCTCCGATTCCATTGCCCGTACTATCCTTGAAGCTCCGTGGATAGATCTGATAGACGGTGGTTTTCTTCCACCATGGTAGATTTCTGGGGTTCTTTCTTGGCACAAGAGATTCCTCTCATGACTTGGTTATTAACCCCTCTTTTGTGTTCTCACTTCTGTTATTGTAGGACTATTGTTTAATCTGAGATTCTAGTACTGATTAGGCATGTCAGCAATGAATAAGGTCTTAAACCGACCTGTCAGTATTCGAAAGCGAGTAAGATGAGTCTACTTGGACCAGATGATTTCGATTTGGACAGAAAGGGTCGAAAGAAGAAGCTGGCAAAGGACCTGACTCCTTCAGTGGCGAAGGAGGTTGAGCGATGGCTGGACAGGGAAGACGACCCTGAATCTTTCAAGAGAGTGTCAGAGTTGGTGGGTCCAGAGGAGGCTACCCGTTTGTTTGCCAGACGCCATAAGCATGGTAGGAAATTGAAACCTAGAGACCCTCTACTCGAAGACCAATGAAGGGACTACATTGACCACAGATTCACACGACATTGACGAACAAACAAAGCAAAGCAATTTGAGGACGTCTTTGGCATTCATTCGCACGATTGATGCTGAAAAAAGGACACATTTAGCTGAATTACGAACGGGGATTGGCATACTGACGATACCAATGTCCCTGTTGACTATACTGATTGCTACCTCCAACTATTACTCAATCGACGAAGTCCTATCACTCATAACTGGTCTCGTTATTGGCATAGTTATACTCCTCATTATTGGGGGCTACCTTGTAATCACTGCTTTTAGTAGGCTACGTGGAGACAACCGTCTTCGAGCGGCGTGTGATGACCTCTCATATTTAGTAGCAGAGTTCAATAACAACAACCACTAGAAGAGATGGCAACTACTTCCTTGCGTTGTAGACAAGTCATATAGTTTCAGACCTCGTCCATCTGATGATTCAATGGAATTGAGGAACCAGAAATGACCACGAAACTGAGAGTCACTGTGATGAGGAAGTTTAGCCCAGAAGAGATATTTGGCCACGAGATTATGCGAGATGGAAAGCCGATACAGCCATGCAGTCATACGCTGGGTGAGGAGTTCATCGTTGACCACCATCTCGACAGGCCAAAGGACTTCTGCGGACAGGCCTGGCAGGACCTCTATACAACACTGATGATTTACTATTTCGGAGGAGACTACAACTATCCTGAACCTGGCGTCACCTACCAGCCATGTGGCGATGGGATGAGGACTGTCATATTCAAGATAGAAAAGATAGAGGATTTGTAGACTCTGAGTAGAAGGAAGTGGAGCCCCAGGAGGGATTTGAACCCTCGGCTTCCTCCTTACCAAGGAGGCGATCTAACCAGTCTGAGCTACTGAGGCATCCATTATAGCATCTCTCAGGGAATGATGTTATTTTGCAGTCCGCATTGAGATTGGACATAAAGCTTTCGAAGTGGAATGAAGAGGGTTTTCTATTGCTTAATCTACTTGAATAGGTCATGCAAGTGAATCTGATGTTCTCCAAGTTTTCCGCCATAATTTCCTGCTGTCATCTTTGTGATTCCAGGATGTTTGCAGACCTCTTCTATGGCAACCTTGGTCGCATTGGCAACTGCTTCTTTGGTTAATCCATTAATCACTATCTCTTGGACAAACTCACTTCCCTTTGGTACCATTGTATCAGGTACTAATGCGCGTAGAGTAGGACAGAACTTCTCATTCGTTGATGCGAAGAGAACCTTGTATCGTGATGATGGTTTGGAGCCTGAGCCCACAAGTCCTCCTGGGAATGGTGTATAGGCACCCTCGACTTTCTCAATAGCCTTGACTGCAGCTTTTCCACTATCCATACCACTCTTCACATCTTTGCAGGTATAGATTATATTCCCGCCAGCAACTCCCTTTACGCGACCAAACATATTTTGCATGATACAAGTTCCACTCATTCGCGGAATTAGCCACAGAACTCGTCCATCGATTGGACCTTTCTTGGTTTGAAATCCATCTCCGAACAAGGAAATCTTCTTCCCTATCTCATAGAAGTCCTTGGCATTGGGAGTGTCGTCAAATGCACTTGCTGTTGGACTTGTGAGAACACATTGACCTAGTCTTGCTAGCAGTTGCGGCTCAAGTGCTTTCTTTGAACCAACTGCAAAAATCACTCTGACACCTGGACGACCATCAGGGGTTTCATCAGGTCCAAGCAGATATTCAATTCCTGCCTCTGCAGGAGCCATAATCACAGAGGTCCCAAACCCAGTGGTTTCTGTAGCTGTGATATATGCCCACTCCTGATCATAGGCAGTGATGATAGTCCTGTTCATATGCATGCTGAATGCTTCTGCAAATGTGTCCTCAATTGGTACACCGTTGATTTCCATTTCGCGCACCGCTGTATTTGGTGTGAGTACGGGCAACACTTGTGCTATTTCTTTCTTACTTATTTACATGATTCATTCTGTTCAGAGGTTTTAAGAGGAGGAAAGGATTCGAAAAACGTCGATAGGATGGTCTGACTTATGACTGTACATCTGAAGTTGACCAAAAAACCGGATATCCCTCTAGAGGCTGACACCATAACTCCGACTCATTTTGCAGGAAAGAACGCTGCAGAGATAGGAAAGCTGCCAGTTCTTCAGGGGAACCAGACCGTGGATCTTGCCACCTTCTTCAATGTTTCTGGTGAGGCAGGTGCCACCGCTGACGAAACTGAGATTGTTGTGAGTGGAAATCTAAGAGATGTCAAGATGATAGGCAAGGGCATGAACGGCGGGAAAATCACCGTGGAAGGAGATGTAGGCATGTATCTAGGGGCTGAGATGATAGCGGGCAGGATACATGTCAAGGGATCCGTGGCTTCTTGGGCTGCTGCAGAGATGGAGGGAGGAAACATCCAGATAGAAGGAAACGCTGGAGATTATCTCTGTGCTGGCTATCGCGGCAGTCCGGATGGAATGAAAGGTGGGAGGGTCTATGTCGCAGGTAATGTGGGACGCGAAATGGGAGCTCACATGAGAAAGGGTTTCATCGCAGTGAAAGGTGATGTAGATACACTTGCAGGTGTCAGAATGAAAGGGGGAACAATCATAGTTGTAGGCAATATCGCAGACCGTGTCGGTGTGGAAGCCACAAAAGGCATGATATTTTGCCTTGGAAAGGTGGATTCGCTGCTGCCCACCTACAAGTTCAGCGGGAGTTCCGAGAGGGAATTCACTAATTACTACCTGCGATACCTTAAGTCTCGGAGACCGGATTTTCTCAGCGAAGACGTAGACTTTGCCGAGAAATGGGCGAAGTTTATGGGCGACTTTGCAGAGGGAGATCCAAAACAGGAGATTTACGTTCGCGCGGCAGCAAATCAGCACTTGTTCTGAGGAGAGAAGAGTATGAATCCAAGCGTTAACGAGAAGGCATTAGAGATTGTCAAGGAGATGATGGACAAAAAGGACGAACTCAATTGTACCGTAGCCGAACAGGGTAATGGAGCCACCCTGATTGACGCGGGTATTGAGGTGTCTGGGGGTATTGAAGCTGGAAGACTTGTCGGGGAAATATGTCTCGGAGGTCTTGGAACCGTCAGAATAACTCATCAGCACATCGGAGACATGACTCTGCCTGCTGTGGTGGTGAGTACTGACCATCCAAAGATTGCAACAATGGGGTCTCAATTTGCTGGATGGCTCATTGATGTCAAGAGTGACGAGGGGAAGTATTTTGCAATGGGTTCGGGACCAGCTAGAGCCCTTGCGCTGGTTGAGAAGAAGCTCTACAAGGAGCTTGACTATAAGGACGAAGCCAAGGTTGGTGTGATCGTACTTGAAACACGAACACCACCTCCGGAATTTGCGACAAATTTCATTGCTGAGAAGTGTGGAATCTCAGCATCGGATCTCTATTGTGTTATGACGCCGACCGCTTGTGTTGCTGGTTCTGTTCAGATCTCAGCCAGAGTGGTTGAGGTTGGTGTGCACAAATTGCATGAGCTGAAGTTTGACCCTGGTAAGATTCGAGCAGGGCACGGCGTTGCACCCATAGGACCTGTAGCTAAGAATGACAACAAGGCAATGGGAGTCACAAATGACTGTATTCTATATGCTGGTCGCACCTTCTACTTCGCCAGACCAGACGAGGAGGATGACGTTGCAGCTTTAGTAGAGAAGGCACCATCATCGGCCTCAGAACAGTATGGCCAGCCATTCTTCAATCTGTTCAAGAGTTTTGAGTTCGACTTCTATAAGGTCGATCCGCATCTCTTCAGTCCCGCAGAAATCACAATCAATGACGTTGTCAAGGGCAAGACATACAAAGCTGGTTATGTAAATCCAGAGGTTCTGAAGCAGTCATTTGGAATGTAGTAGAAGCCTGTATTTAGCGTACATCTGTACACTAAGCGCTGGGTGAAGTACCAAATAGAGAAAGTACAAAAATAGAGTATCCAAAAGGAATCTGAGTGAATGATAGTCTAGGTTCTCAAAGCTCATTAGATTAGTGTTTCACCCTCGTTGCCTTATTGCTGATATTCCTTTGAAGCTCGACAGTTGCTGAGAGGCCTGCCTTCATTGCTCTAGAAATCACCCGCTCTGGGCGTACTGGCATTGGTATAATCGGGCGTCCTCTTCCACGAGCCATCGCATTATTGTATTTCCACTGTCATATTTACCTTTATTTTTTACGGGTACAAAAATGCGCATCACTTCTGAATATATCATTATATCAAAGAATAAACCTTCTTTATGATATCAAATAATCACCTAAATTTTAACTCTGGTATTTTAAGTAGCCCATACGAAGTATGGGCTTAAATATCGCCTCCAAAGACAATACCACGGTGAATTGCTGATGAAGGTAACTTCGCGGCGTCGTCCCCGCGAGCACTTGGTTTCCACTTCAGGAAAATCAGAGCAGAATACAATGGACGATATTTTAAGTTGCCCTTCATCGGCACTTCGAGTTCAGAGTTTTGTATTGAATTCTTACAATAGACAAGTGGCACGAAAAGGACTTGGTCGAAGACCTTCTACTTCCATCAAACAATCCCACATGCTCCACAAACTCAGTGGTAGAAAATGCAACAATCTCGATTTAGGGGTTCTCTCTCAAAGTTTTTCCAGCTACCGAAAGGTCGTGAACCTGATTCTCGAGAAAGTATTTTCCGATCTGAGATATGCTGATGAAGTACGAAGTGAGTTAGCAAAGCAGAGAGGAATGTTATATCTTGCACTCAGGAGAGAGAAACATCTCAAATGGACGCCTGACAATGAGTTTGGGAATCTCGTTTTTGAGCGGTTGCATCGCAATGCTCTTGAAACTGCAGCTCGAATAATACTTGCCGACTACACTCGTCAAAGACTTGTGAACTCAGTTCTCGATGTTCTCTCATCTGATGAAGAACAACTCACGCGGCTAATGATAAAAAGAAGAATCCCTTCAGACATTGTTCGAAGAGTCAAAGATGCTATTGAGAAGAAGTCAGACGGATCTTATCAGTATGCACTTTCAGCATGTCGACAGGTGAGGAGAGTATTAAGAGATAATGTTCGTGAAGCCTATCCATTGAAAGAAGGTGAGCGAAGAAAAAGCACTCGTGAGTTACTAAATGAGAACTCCCTAGAGAGAGCTCGGATTCAGTTTATCCTTATTAATCGAGTCAGGGAATGGAAGGAAGATGGATTCCCATTTGTCACTCCCACCTTCACAAAAGACACAGTGGACTTCTCAGCTTCCACAGAGAATACCACTGGGCAGGGATATTGGTTCCAACAAGACACGGAGCGAGAGAATGAGATTATTCTCTTCATCAAGACCCCTCCTGGAATAGTAAGTCACGAACAAGACACCATTTCACCATACAAAAGTCAGACCGTGCGATTGAGATTCTTGAATTGGTTTCCTAGAAAAGCGGAACGAGCAAGAAGAAAGGCACAGGAAGCAAGAAACCAAGGTCATTTTCAAGGGGCAATCCAGCTTGAATATCGAGCGGCCCGTTTCGAGGACATGAATCAGCAGCTATTGAATTCTATCAATCTTCAGAGATTCGCTCGTGAACTAGCTAGAGAGAGAGCACACCCTGAAAAGGATGAAATGCGGATAAACAACTTGAAGACTATAATTCGTGATCTGAAGAAGAGTAGACGTTCAACCCCCCCAACAATCAAATTGGTGGGAAAAAGAGCAACTCTTCTCATTCCATTTATAGCTCCAGACGAGAAACTGTTGAAAACAGTACTGAAGAATCTATCAATGCGGAAGAAGATAGCTGGAGTTGATAGGGGCCTTCGTCACTCTATGGTGGTTTCTGTAAAGAATGGGGAGGACACTTATGAGGAAGCCATGATTGGAAGACAGGAGCTTTTCGAGAAAAGAGAAAATCTTCGACAACGGACCAGAGTCTTGATGTCGCAGGTGGCACTAAGACGCAACAACTGGGAGAGAAAACATGCTGGGCAGCATCCTCCAGCTATCATCCTGAAGAAGGAACAAGAGCTGGAGGCAATATGGAGGAAAATCCGTCGTCTAGATAAGGAAATCTCCCATCAGGTCGCTACTGAAACCGCTTGGTTCTGTGAGCATCATGGTGTGAAGGCTATTTACTTTGAGGATCTTCGTTCCTTCCAGGGGAAGGGAGGCATGCGAAGACACAGCTGGAACCTTTCAACAAACTTGTGGGGAATGATGATAGAGGGAGTGCGTTATAGACGCGAGGCTCTCGGTCACCGGAATGGTGGCATCTGGCTGGTGAATCCCGCGTGGACCTCGCAGACCTGTCATGTTTGTGGAATCCGTGGCGTCCGCGTGGATGATGAAACCTCCACCACCGAGAAAAAGGGCGGGGAGTACTTTCATTGTCCCAATTGTGCTGAACACTTTCACGCCGATGTGAATGCTGCACGGAATATAATGCATGTTCAACATACTATAAAGCCCACTGCCGCTAGTGGGCGGACTGCTTAGACTAGATGTCTAAGTTTGTTCAACTATCAATTAGCGGTCCTTAATAATCAAAATCCGGATGGAAGAATGTCCATATCAAGGAGTTCCGATAACTTTGCAGACTATTCTGGACCCAATAGTAATCTCTAGCCTAACGACTGCTATTTTGTCTCTTTGCCTGTCGACGTACTTGTATTTTCTGTGGAAGAAACAGGCCAACAGACTCTACACAGACCTCCCATTGATGTTTAGTATAATCTTCATCAGTTCAGCAGTAAGTCAAATCCTTCAAGCTTTGCCTCTAGTGGGCATAATTGGAGATTCTGTCGAGATGTTCCGCATACGTGCTCTTGTGGTGTTGGTGATGGTGGTTCCGATGGTGGTGGTGCTTCTGAGCATCTTGGCTCCAAGGTGGAGGCGTCATCACTACAAAATCACTGCAGCCTCTGCAATCTATTGGATTGTAGCGACATTCCTTGGCACAAGCCGGGAACAAATCATGACATTAGTGATTCCTTTTCTGCTTGTGCTAATGATAGGTTGGCTTGTCATGTTCTCTGTGACTTGGAAGACTGGTCGACTGAAGGAAGTTCGAAGCGACCTCATGGTACTAGCCACAATTCTTTCTCTTGTGAGCCAGGGCGGAAAGGTTGCCATGATGGCAATGGGAATAGGTTTTGTCGCAGACATGATCACGGCGATAAGTGTCATCACTTATACAGTGGCTCTAGTGAATCCATGGTACAAGTGGGAACTGACCAATGCGGATTCCGTTGAAGTAGCAACGACAATTTACTAACAGCTAATGCTGAAGTGGAGGTTCTTCCAGCATCGAGGAATCTCTATTCTCATTTTTCCAAGGTTGATTGTTTTTCGGTCTTTAAATTCCAAAGATAGGACTCTCAAATGGTATTATACAACTCTAGAGGTATCTTAAATGACAACTACTGAAGTTTCTCAGGAAACTCAAACCAGGCAACGAATTTCTGAGCACCCTCTCTCAAGAATGGGGCTTTTTCCGCTGGCCGGGATCCTGTTTCTTGTAGCGGTAGTCTGGCGCATCCTAGACATATTCGTCCTCAGTCTAGGGGACACATGGATAAACATCATGCCATCAAAACTCTTCCCGTTACTAATCATAGCAGGAGTGTTTTGGAAATATAGGAGGAATGAGTTCAGCTCTGTCTTGGGTCTAGCTAAGGGACCGTATTTTAGAACACAGATTGTGTTAGGAATCGGTATCTTTGCAGCTTGGCACCTCATGTTGAACGTATTTCCTAAAATCATCTATGGATTCATTGACCCAACATATATTGTTTCATTCGCGGTGCTCAATGTAGATATTCTATGGTACCTTTTCCTCTTCTTTCTGACAAATGGTTTCTTGGAAGAGGTCTTATTTAGAGGACTGCTACAGAACACCTTCAGACAAAGGATGTCGGCCTTTGGTGCGATTTTTCTTTCCGGTCTATTATTTGGTGTATGGCATGTCACATGGCCACTAGTGAATGGAATTGATAGTGCTTTCTCTGCGGGACAGGCAATCTCACTTATGGTATTCTCAACGATTTTCGCAATATTCTACGGATACTATTACGAGCACTTCTCGAGTCGTCGTACACTGGTAGGGACTATAACAGCACATACATTAATGAATTTCATCAATGAGAACTTCAAGGTAGGCTCAGATCCACTGGTACAAGGCCCGGACTACTTCTACGGTTCCCCTACCTTACTGGTTCTGACAATTGCGATGTTCCTCATCACCTTCATTGTGTTGACGTTCATGGCATACAAATATCGCATAGAAGATGTACAGAATCACTGGCACCGGGTTGCAAATTGGAGAACAGCCCTTACAACTCAGGGGCAGGGTTCGGTTTCTTCGAACCCCTCCACTCTTTCTCTACACTAAGTGACTTCCAGCTCTTGGAGCTCACTGGCTTCCTCTTGGCTGGCAATTATGACTTCATCAGCCTTGGGTATCGGGTACGTGAAGGCCTTTCGTACCAGCAGTGCTCCGGTGAAAGTCACAAGTGAACAAATGGTGAAAGTCAGAGGAAATCCATACTGAGGAATTAACCAGCCAAATAGAGCAATCAGAGGAGCAGAAGCTAGCATTATCAAGGTGGGCTGCAATGAATACATACTGTTTCTGATTTTACTCGGTATAACATCAATCATCACTCGCTGTGTCAGTATTTGCGCAAAGCCCCCGAATGCACTTGAAATTACGAATACAATGAAGATCAATGTGGTAGGAGTCAGACCCTCAATTGGAAAATCTAGACCCGGTATGACAGGTGAATCAAGGGGAGTGGACGGGAATGTTGATGTGATAATTGCAAGAACAACGTAGAAGATGAAACCGCCAAACTGGAGAAATCTGAACCGCGGAACCCAAGTTTTCGCATCAAACCGTTTGGACCAGACCCCGCTTCGCTCCTGTGATATTGCCTCGGGAAGAAAGACCAAGGTTCTGAAAGACGAAACTGCAACATCTGACAGAAGGTATGTAAAGTAGAGCGGGAATAGGATGAGATTCCACCATACAGGTCCAGTACTCCACATAACAACCTCGCCCAGAACAATGAAAGTGACAAATCTACTTGAGCCGAGAAATCTAACACCATCCTTCAATAGACCGCCATACTCTCGAATGGAGGGGCGCTTATCTGACTCTTCTCTCACACCGGGAAGGTCCTTAACGAGTTGGAGTGCTGCAATCGCAAGAATGAGAGAAAACATGGCCTGGAGTTGAAAGACCCACTGGCGATTATAGACAAGAGCAAGCCATGATCCTGGAATCAATACAAGTGTTGACGAAACCTGCCATACCATGCCAATTCGTCCCCAAAACACACCGTACTGTTTTCGGTCATCATCGTGAGGCATAGAAACTTTCCAGTTATTGTCAAACCAAGCCTGAAACGCTCCACTCTCTTGTGCTGAGCCAATTCCCATTAGGGCATAGATTGTCACAAATGTGGAGAAAGGTGTAGCCGGAGTGACCTGCGAGGTAATCCAGAAAGCAATTGAATAGCACAAAAGTGCAGACGCTATAATGTAACGCTGACCAATCCAGTCACCTATTGCTCCTGTAGGGTAGTCCAGCAATGTCTGCGTCAGGAGGGATATGACGACAAGGATTCCCACGTAGGTGAGACCGGTAATGTAATCACCCCCTCCAAGAGTTTCGGCAATAAAGATTGTGTAGAAAGTGGTGGATATCTGAAAGCTGATTGCGAAGGATGGAAACAGGACTGCGAGAATCTTCACTAATCTAGCTGCATTCTCAGTGGGTTCATGAATACCAAACACTCGAGCAATCCTGTTCGATGACATTTTCTCGTCTGCAGGCGCAATAGAGTCCATGATAGGTTCGACTCATGTGCCCTACATAAGAGGGTTGCTCGGCGCAAACGAGTTTGATGACCGTTTCCGTTTCCTTTATCTAAGAGGGGAGATTTGAAGTCGCGATTGGAATGAAAGTCGAGATACACCTTCGAGGTCCTCTAGCAGTCAAGAGAGGAATGCAGGTCTTTCATTTGGATGTTCGGGAGGGCGCTAATCTAGAAATGACCCTCCAGAGTCTCATCGAGTCTGAGGAAGAAGTTGAAAAGGTCTGGACAGACACTGACAGAATGGACCGTGAGGCATTGATTCTAAGAAACGAAACTGATATCGGTCTCACAGGTGGACTCGACACCATGCTGGAAGATGGTGATAAGATAGTGATACTGCCGTTGGTGCATGGAGGCTAGACAAAATCTGCTCCGGCTCTGACTGCATCCACGTCCAGTTGCAGAGCTTTTGATGTGATGAGGTCCTTCAATGTGTTCTCAAGAGCAGTCAACGGGAAAATTCCTGATTTCTTTACCAGAGCACCCAGCATGATCATGTTCGAAACCAAACGCAACCCTATGGCATCAGCTTTTTTCATGGCCGGAACACTGACTATCTCATAGTCAGTTTCAGCTTTCTTGAAGTCTACAAGATCGGAATCTACCAATAGGACTGCTCCCCTCTTGGTCCCTGAGAGGTACAGCTCAAAAGCCTTCTGCGACATCAAGACGCTATAATCCGCCTCACGAACCTTCGGAAAGCGTATCTTCTCATCGCTAATGATCACTTCACTCTTGGCTGCAGTTCCTCTTGCTTCTGCACCATAGCTCTGTGTCTGAACAGCTTCGAGACCTGCATGCACAACTGCAGCATGTCCCAGAATTACTCCAGCAAATACAACACCCATTCCGCCAGTACCAGCGATACGAAACTCGGTCCTCATTACATCACATCTCACTAAATGATGGTCTGCTTCAAGGACTCTAAGAAGGACGGCTCGTTCCTGTTTCCGAAAACACCAAGGTCAATAGTTACATGCGTAGGAGTCCGATAATCCATTGAATCCTCCTTCTTGCGAACTGGCAGCTTCTTCATCCATTTCAGCATTTCAACAGCGTCACCTGCCTTGGTCCTTCGGCCATATGCGGTCGGACACTGGCTTAGCATTTCCACAAATGAGAAGCCCTTCCGCTCTAGGGCTGTCTTCATTGCTCTTGATGCCTGAAATGGATGTGCTGTGGTCCACCTCGCAACATAATTTGCTCCTGCTGCTGCAACTAGTCGTGCAAGATCGAAAGGTCTCTCTGGGTTACCATATGGGGTTGTGCTTGTTCGGTCACCGGTGAATGTTGTGGGTCCAACCTGTCCGCCAGTCATTCCGTATATCCAGTTGTTTGAGCAAATGACTGTGAGGTCCATATTGCGCCGGGCAGCATGGATGAGGTGATTCCCTCCAATCGCAGCTAGGTCGCCGTCACCGCTTATCACAACGACCTCTTGCTCAGGTATAGCCAGCTTTAGACCTGTAGCGAAAGCAATTGCGCGACCATGAGTTGTGTGTAAAGTGTCCGCGCGAAAGTGAGGGGAAACTATCCAAGCGCCACAGCCAATGCCTGAGACAAAAGCGAATTTGCTTAGATCTTCATGACCTAGGTCCTTCACCGCTTTGAGGAATGCAGAAGCAGTGGACATGTTACCACATCCAGGACAGAAAGGATTCGGTAAGCACTCTTCACGTATGAATTGCCGAGCGAAGTGTTTGGAAGTGACAGTCATGGCATAGACCCACTTCATGTTCGAGATGGGAGACTAATAATCCATTCTCTAGGGGACCACTATTCATTCTGTCAAAGCATCACGCTTAAAACGAGATGGCAAGAGGCGTTGTTTCGCAGAGATTACACTCCAAGGTGATATTAGAATGTCAGATGTCGCAGCAATGCGCGCCTTTAATCGCGAGCTTGCCTCGGTTATTGGCGCGACAGTAGAGGTTGTCATCAACACTGGTGACACCTATGTTGGTACTCTGAGAGGTATTGATCAGACTAGTTTGAGCATAGTTCTCTCGGATGTTGAATCAAAGAAAGGCCCGATACCTAGAATCTTTCTCTACGGTAACAGCATTGTTTCATTCTCAGTTGCAGAGAGAGAGGTCAGTCTAGAGGGCCTTGTAAAGGAACTTGAGAAAGCATTCCCACCCGGTGGCGTGCAGTATTTTGCTGAGCAACCATTGATTCTCGTCATGAACAAAATCAGAATCACACCAGAGGGTGTCGATGGAACTGGCCCACTCTATGAACGAGTGGCGCAGATTGCTGACGAATGGTTCAAGGAACACGGTCTAGATTAATTCATAATATGCAGGTACAAGACACGTTCAAGGCTTTACTAGTCCATATTAGTCCAAATTAGGTGCTCTGCTGCGACTCCGGACTGTTTGATGGACCCTTATAGAATTCTTCGAAGACCAAGCTCTTTCAGGTCCCTTTCCTTCTCTTCAGGTGGCTTACGCTGCATGAGTTTTCTCTCAAGTGGTTTTAGCCGATCCTCCCATGACGTGCGGCGTGAGATTGGAGGAACCTTACCAAAATTCCGCGCTTTTTCAGAAGCTGATTTTGAAGCAGTGGCACTTACATGTGATGCCAAGATACCAAGCTCAGAAAGCCGAGCCCTGCCAACTAACTTTGATGCCGTGGTTTCCTCCTTTGAACGTGGCAGTAGCTGGGGACTCTTCACGCCTGTGAGTATCAACATCACTCTTAGCACTCCGCTTAGACGCGGATCTACTCGTGCACCCCAAATCACGTTTGCATCTGTGCTCATCTTTTCTGAAACCAACTCTCCAACCTTGTTAGCCTCGGCTAGGGACATATCGGGGCCGCCTGTAATGTGTATCAGAGCCCCTGTGGCACCGCTCCACTCTACTTCAAGTAGAGGACTATTCAGAGCGTTTCGTATTGCATCATTTGCTCTGTCCGAACCAGTGGCTTCACCAAGGCCAACAAGTGCAACACCGCCATTACAGATTATAGTGCGTACATCTGCATAGTCCAGATTAATCAGACTGGGCATCGTGATGGTTTCGGTGATTCCTTTCACCATGTTTGCAAGAACCTCGTCGGCGACTCCAAATGCTTCCTCAAGTGGAAGGTCAGGCACAAGCTCCATGAGTTTCTGATTGTCAATAACTACTGCAGTGTCAACGTTCTCTTGTAGACGCGCAAGACCAGCCGTTGCCTTATCGATGCGTGTCCTCTCCAAGCTGAACGGCATGGTGACAACTCCAACAACAATGGCATCGTTCTTCTTAGCAATCTCAGCGACAACAGGTGCACTTCCAGTCCCAGTGCCTCCGCCCATGCCTGCGGCGATGAACACGAGGTCAGCATCGCGAA
>JAHQWZ010000321.1 GCA_029856425.1 Candidatus Thorarchaeota archaeon | reverse complement strand
CACCTCTAGTCATCGCTTTCTCAGCTTTTGTGTCAGGAGGACTAGTTGATCGAATAGGGTCCGTTGCAGCTATTGCAGGAGGATGGTCTTTCCTAGCCTTGACAGTGACCGTGTTTCCTTTTGCATCGAGTTCTCTTGAGGTCCTGTTCTTCTACTCTATATGGGCTGGGCTTGACATGGTGGATATCTCGGTTCCTCCGATTGTCATTGCTCAGAGATACACAAAGGAGAAACGCACTTCAATTCTGGGCGCTTTCAATACAACTGTTTCGCTCGCCAGTATGACTGGACCTGCTATCATCTCCTATGCTCTGCTCCTAGGGAGTGCAGTACCATTCTTTGTGAAAGCCCTGATGAATCTTGGAGCTGTTGTGATATTCATTCTAGCTACACGAAATGGAAAATCATGAATATCGGTGGATTGTCTTGGCATGAGATATGCATTGCACGAGTGGGTGATAGGCCCGCAAATGTTTCTAATCCACGGCAAGATTAGTCCTATAGACTCCTATTCCTAGGCCATAATCTTCTCCTTCGAGCTTCAAGGCGTGAGCCTGAGCCCAGCGAATCAAGACCATGAGTCTCAACTAGGTTAAGAAGATGGGTAACTACTCATCGCATTCTATTCGCTGGATTTTCAGATGCGCAACTTGTTTAAAGATGCCAGCAACTGTGTCCTTCTTATCCCGTCCTATCCACAGAATAGACCGCAACTGACAAAAATCATCAGACCTAGTGTTATAGGGTACCAAAGTGTTAGAGAGAATTAAGGCGAGATTTCAAAACCTCATCTATTACATTCGAACCAGAGATAAGCAGTACTGGATATATAGAATTGCTGGACCGACTCGCTTCGCGTTCGTTGGAAATCTGATATTGCTCTTCATACTCTCTTACATCGATATAATTCCTCCAGAGATGCAGCCCCCTTTCATTCTTGCTTGGTTTGCGGTTCAGGTGGTCCTTGCAGCCATTTCTATCGGGGCACAACTAATGACTTTCAACAAGACTGGTAGGGTATTCATTGGAGTCTTGACTCTTCTCCTCCTCCTTGCAGTAATCGGGTATCTTCTACTCCGCTAGTATATGTCAATTGTTGAATTCAGACGCCACTCAGCATGAATATACCTGCTCTAACCGCATCTCTTAACAAAAGGTTGACAGACATACTGTTTCTGAATGCATTTCTAACATTTGCTACTATTCCGATGAGATTTACTAATAGAGTGAACAAAATGGTGAGATGTAAGATCACGGTGCTGAAACGAACTTTCCACAAAGACCTTGCAGAAGAATACCTGCAGACAAAGACGGGTAAATGTGGGGAATTCGAAGATGGTCAAGAATTCATAACAGAGAGCCCGACAGCCAAGCCTGACAATTTCCCATGTAGCTTTGCTTGGCATGACATTCATAGATTTCTCTTGACCCTTATGCAAGGAGGAAGCTTTGATAATTATGTGGGCAAGACTGGCAGAATATGGAAGTGGATGAAAGCCGATAATTCCTACATAACATGTTGTACTGATGGAATCAGACCTGTTATCTTCAAACTAGAGGTAATCGATAGGCCCTCCATTTGAAAATAGGTCCGCCCCAATAATTCAAAGGCATTCAGATTGCAGGTCATAGCCGAGCTTCGTAGCAAGAAACACCCAATGGTGGAGGCAGGACTGAGCCTGCACTCCGGTTATTTGAGATGCCGATCATCGAGAACGCATCTACCAATGTGGGAACGCGGTCCAAGCCACTAGTCCTACTTGGATGGTTCTCTCTCATAGTTCCAGTCTGATGGGGCATTTTATTCTCGTACAATCTTCGAAATCCAAGAAGTTTCACCCGATGCAAGATATGATGTTGAGCGTGAATGAGATTCGAAATAGGATAGATTGATAGTGCTAGGATACCATATGTATGACTGATTATGCTGGGGTGAAAGAATGAGAAGAGTAGCGGTCATCAGTCTTCTCATAATCTTGGTGTTGCCTCAGGTGCCAACAACCAATGCTCTCCAATCGCTATACATACAGCCTGGAGAGTATGAAACGTGGACTTGGAGAACAACCTATTATATGGGACTCTATGGCCATTTCGATGTTGTCAATGGCACGGATATTACGTTTTTTATCTGCAATGAGACTGCATTCAATGAATGGATAGATGGGCATGACATCGTTAAGTATGAACTCAAGGAAGATGTTACTAGTAGTGATTATGAGTTTCTGAGTCACGGCGTGTCTCCCCCTCCAAGAAGGAGCGCTATCCGATGGTATCTTGTCTTTGACAACACAGACTCCCCCTCGACGGCTCAGACTGTAAATGTAGACTTCCAGACTGACCAGACTCCTCCAACAATAGAGTGCAACGTCAATGAAGATGATGTGCTCTCAGATATATGGGAGTTCAATGTTACTGGAGTTGACAGGTTTGGTATTGATTCCATTGAATGCACGATATATGCCTCTAGCTATCCAAATTCGTTCGGTCCCGTCAGATTCAGCTTTGAGGGCAACTCTTCCACCTTCAGTCTTGACACAACACTGATGAAGAATGGTAGCTATTACATCACAATCAAAGCTACAGATGCATCCACCAATGAACAGCAAAAAACCATTCATTTCAGCGTGGAGAATGCTCCATCTGACATACTAGGCCTTCCGACAATTCCATTGATTGTGATTGGCACTCTCTTGGGTATTGCCA
>JAHQWZ010000320.1 GCA_029856425.1 Candidatus Thorarchaeota archaeon | reverse complement strand
CCAACACAAGCTTCGCGAGGAGGACGAGGAAGAAGCCACCCGCAAGCCGACGTTTGCAGACTAGGAGCAATATTCTCATTCTAGTGTTCTGAGTTAGATTCACCATTCAAAGAGCGGTGGAAAGATTCTCGTTGGATCGTGAGGCGGAATGAATCCAGGTATCCACTGATTCATAAGCGGTAAGTACGGCGCGATGATTATTGTGACTAGCACAAGCACAGCGAAAGAGAGGGTGTGAACCGCTGTGACATACGTGTAGTAGGGGCGAATGTAGCTATAAAACGCGAAGGCTGGAATCGAAATTGCCGCCATTGCTAGGATTTCGACTGGACTGAAGAAGAAGGGCAAACACGCAGGGAATATGAAATAGAACACCCAGGTTATCTTCTCATTCGAGGTCTCATGATGACCAATCTTGTGAATGCCATCAATGCCTTGTGAAAGGAAGAATACAGGGATGAACATCCACCACTGAAGGCCGACAAAGAACATTGCCCCGGCATAGAAGAATAGGTCTCCAAAGCTCTCGAACCGTTCCCAGAGAGGATTCCGTGAGAAGTACTCAGTTGCTTCAGTCATGAAATATCCAATCATCTGAAAAGCCACGAGAATCGGTAGGAAGACGAATGATACAAGAATCATGAGCAAAGCTACTCTAGGTAGAGTTGGTATCTTTCCCTCGTGGTAGTTATCGAGAGGGTAAATTCCATGTAATGTGAAGGCCGTCAGGAGAGCCAGTATTCCAGAAGGAATACCCGGCATAAGAAGCTCCAAAGGCTGGCAAAGGTAAATCAATGGGCCTATTGCTGATTGCACAGCGGGAAGCAAATAGATATTCATTGAGAGCGATTCCGGAAGTAGATACCAAACACCAAAGACGACGAGAAGCTCAGGTATAAGCATCTTAAACCGATAGTCTTGGATGAATTTCATCGTCCTGCCTGGCTGGTTATTTCCTTTACTCATAGGCAGTCCCGCCATGTAGGAACGGTGACCTCAACATCCATCACTTAAGCTTATCTCAATGGGAAAGCTAAGTGCTTAGCTCAGAGAACACCTCATCGTAAATAGCTGGGAAATGCGAGCTCTCAAAATGGATGCTTTTTGATAATAACTCACTGGCACCGTAAAGACCACATTGTGTCGATATCATGCATCTTGGCCTAAGGAGGTCAAGACTCACTCCGCTCTCCTGAAATGCAATGAGCGCAGCTATTAGATTGTGATGCAGTACTTCTGATATCTGTCCGTTAAGTGAGTCATCTCGATTCGGGAGCACCCCTAAAGCGATTCCTCCTCCGTCCTCAAGGAATTTGTTGATTAGCTCAGCCTGCCCCTTGTCTATTTCAGGTGGATGGGCAAGAACATCAAGATGAGCTATCTTCGGTTTGGAGTTCCAAATAGCATGCCATCCATTTGAGCCAAGCCGACGCCAATCGTCGCAGTAATGAAAGCCAGGTATCACATCGCTTGGATAAATCTGATCGGTTACTTTCATAATATGTTTCAGAGTGAGATTAGAAACATCTCCTTTATTGATGATCTCGATAACAAATCCTAATGCTGGATCATCCTGAGAAAGCATCAAATTATCGCAATGTTCATTGAGATGCTTGCGTTGACCTTTTGCTATTCGTGTCATTAGAGATGCATAGAAATGGAACATGCTCTTTGAAATCAGCTGCTTGCCTGTCTTGTCACGAGTACTGAAGCACATGCTAGCTGGAGCAGTTTGTTGAGTCTTGAAGTACTCGAATTTCTCTTTGCTGACTATCTGATGAAGACTGCCAAAGCTCTTCTCTAATGGCAAGAGCGGCAAATCGCTTTCTGTGATTTCTCTATAGGTGTGCAGATTGATATCTTGGATTAGATTGCCCTCTCTTTCAAAACCTGGAACAAGTGCAGCAAACTGGCGAATCATATCTTCCTCTCGTAAGTTAGGGAGTGTGAACGCATAGGGAATCCTCATTCTGCTTACATACTCAAGGGGTGCGTCATGACTCCTATCACCCACACTGCCTACACCGTAAAATTCTCCCACCAATTCATCTGGAAGAAGCTTGGTCATTCTCATGTCACTCTCTTCGCACGTGCTTTGCGCCTGACTACTCTATTGCACGATTGAATGGCTGGACAACCAAGACATGCCTCTGGTACATCGGCTACTGAATGCTCGCCGTATAGGAGAACTTGTTCAGCAACCGCTGTGCCAGGGGTAATCTCCATTGGAGGTGCTGTTTTTCCCTCCATCCTTACGTTGCATTTGTGCTCTCCCAAATCCTCATCTAGCTGGTCCATATCTCCTGAAACTATTACCGCTGTTGGACCAACCCGTCTCACTACATATTTAGCGAAATCATTTAGAAGGAGTAAATCCTCCATTTCTCTCTCGGTTTCAGTTTCAAAGAGCATAATGTCCGAAACCGTAGCAAAGGTTGTCTGCGAGGTCCAATCCTTTATCGACCTCTCCACATTTCTGGGAACTGGTTTGCTGCTTTCTTCTTTCAAGAACTGGAGCATCGCTCTCTCTCTGAGCCCTATTTCAATTGCCTCGAAAACTGATTTGTCAGTTATCTTGTATGTGCTCACTATATCCGTCTTAACAGGCTCTGTAAACAACATCAGCTGGTAGACTTTATAGTAGTCCATTCCAGAAGTGAACACTGTTACCTCGAAGTTGGGAAGCACGAAAAATGCTTCATCCCCCTCTTTCTCCTCTTCTG
>JAHQWZ010000319.1 GCA_029856425.1 Candidatus Thorarchaeota archaeon | reverse complement strand
GAACACGCATGCAAAGACGGGACTGATTATCAAGCCGAAGATTAGCCAGCGTGAGCGGAAAAGCGACTTCAGCTCTTTCCTCATGAGCCACAGCATCTTCGCATCCCGTCTGATTCTTGGAAGCCTGCTCATTGTTCATACACCCCCTCGCCGGTTACAAGCCCCATGAAGACCTCTTCCAGGTTTGCCGCCTTGAATTGCTCCTCGAGATCAGTAGGTTTTCCAACTGCGACGAGGTCGCCCTCATTGAGAATACCGACACGGTCACAGAGCTCCTTGACCTCGTTGAGATCGTGTGTGGTCAAGATAATGGTCCGCTGCTGTTCCGAGCTAAGCTTCTTCAGGAGATTCCTGACAATTCGTGCTCCTATTGTGTCCACTCCAGTTGTAGGCTCATCTAGAAAGACAATCTCGGGCTCACTCACTAAAGATCTGGCCACCAACACCTTTCTCTTCATGCCTCCGCTAAAGCCCTTCACCTGGTAGTCTTCCTTCTCACGCAGTCCAACAATGTCTAGCAATCTGTCAGCCCTGCGGTGGAGTTCTTCTTCTGGGATGCCATACATGCCTCCATAGTAGACGATGTTCTCTCTGGCAGTGAGTCTCTCATAGATACCAGCTTCTTGGGGCAGTAAAGCTACTCTTTCACGGATGTAGTCTATTTCCTCTGTCACATCACGACCTAGGACAAATGCTCTACCTGCTGTTGGTGTGAGAAGGCCAACTAGAATCCGAATTAGAGTAGTCTTCCCTGCGCCGTTTGGTCCTAGGAGTCCAACTACCTCACCGCGACTTATGCTTAAACTCACTTTGTTGAGGGCTACTACTTCGCGCTTCTTACCTTGTTCGAATATCTTTGTGAGTCCCTCTGTGCGAATGACAGTTTCGTTCATCGCTTTAATGCTCCAAGTCTTGGTGTTCATTGTTGTCTACTTCACATGTTCAACATGCGGGAATGGCGGCTCGCCCTTGATATCCTTGAGGAATTCGTAGGCTTTCTTGATGTTCTCATCTTCACCTGATATATAGAGCGATATGGAACCTTCCGCACCGTTCACTCCTCCCGCTGCTATTGGCATTACAGAAACATCAAAGAGCGCATTAAGTGCCTCGATCTCAGTGAACGTGATTGCGCCAGGAATTGAAATCGCGCCCACGGGAGTACCTATCGCATAGTCCCAGTCATCCATTCCAAACTCCGAGCAGAACTCCTCATAGCTTGTTGGAATGCACTTCTCAAGGCCCACAGGCATGATGACAGTTATGTTCCTCGCCATTGCCGGACCCATGAAGGTGCCGACAGTACCTCCTGTTCTACTTGCTAGCAGTACAATTGGCACGTAATCTGAATCTAGGGCATTGGCGCTCTTGATAATGACATCATTAGGTCCCATTTGGTCCAGAACATCGATGACTTTCTTCCCCTCAATGTGTTTACCCTTATGGAAGATGGCGTCATGGAAGCGCTTCTCGCCATCTGTCACCGCCAGGCCTTTTGCTACTGTTATACCTGCAATATGACGCGTCTTATCATACTCTCCAAGAATCTCTTCGACGAAGTATGCAGACGTTGTTCCTAGAGTCACGCAGAGATACCCATTCTTGAGCGCTTCCTGGACTGCAGGAGTCTTGAGCAGCCCTTTAGCAATCAATCTCTTGCTTTCCGCAACAGTGAGAGTCACAAGGAGTTTCTTCATCTCAAGTCATCCCCCTTTGGCCATACTCCCTGATTAAACGCTTTGGTTGGCCATCAGAGCTAAATACTGAGACCGACATACTTTCTGACATAGTGCTTCAATTCTGACGCTGCACCTGAAGGATCTACCAATACCATTTCACTCAAGTCGTTGTTTCTTAGCTCCTCTAGAAGCACTTCGTGCGCTGCTCCCAGGACCAAAACCTCACAGGACTCCAGAATCTCATCTATGGTTTCAACTTTTCTGTCGCCAAACTTCTGTTCAACAAGAGGGTCATAGACTATTACCTCAATACCGGTTGACCATAGCAGGTTGATGAGTTCCAAGGATGGGCTATTTCTTGTGTCTGACACGTTTGGCTTGAAGCTCAGCCCAAGAATACCAACCCTTGATTTCATTGAGAGGTCTAGTATAACATCTCGGATTCTCTTGGACACGTGGGCTGGCATTGAGTCATTGACCTGCCGAGCTGCAGGAATTAAGACTGCAATCCCATCTGACTTGCTGACTGACTCGACTAGAATCCATCCATCTTTTGGCAGGCAGTAACCTCCTACACCAAGACCTGGATTAAGAATGTCCACACGTGGATGAAGATTGGCCAGTTTGATCACCTCTCTGACATCTACCGACAATGATGTGCAAAGTCGCGCCAATTCGTTCGCATAAGCGACCCCGACATCCCTGAATGCATTCTCTGCAAGTTTCGCCGTTTCCGACACCCGCGCATTCGTAGGATGAATTAGTTCGGGTTTGAAGATCGTTTTTAGAAAGGCAATAGCAAGTGAGGTGGACAGATCAGATACTCCTCCTGCCAAGCGATGGATGGTGTCCATTTCCTGCACGACTTGGCCCGGAAGGACTCTCTCTGGGCAATGTGCAAACCAGAATTCATTATCAGGAGTCTTTCCACTCGTTTTGGCAAAAAGACTGGAAAGCTGCTCAGTTGTTCCAACGGGGACTGTACTCTCCACAATCACAAGAGAATCCCTCTTCACGCGGGATGCAATATCCGAAACGGGGTTCTCAAGGTATCTAGTGACAGG
>JAHQWZ010000318.1 GCA_029856425.1 Candidatus Thorarchaeota archaeon | reverse complement strand
TCAGCTTCAGTCGACCAGCTATTCGACTCACAGCGCTGCCTTCCTTTTCCCTCAACTCAATCACATCAATATCAGCGAACCTGAAGATATCGGCATTATTCGAAGGGTGAAGTTCTTCTGGAACGCTATTCAGATCTGAGTACTCAAGGCCCACCATGAATGACTTTATCTCATGTGCGTCGAGATTCGTTTCAAATTTGCACCTTATCGATCGAGCCCATGTGCCTCCCACAGCTTGCGAAGAAACCCACTCTCGTTTCAGAAGCTTCGATATGGCTAACTTTGACATAACGAGCATAATTCGCTCGTAGTTCTCTTCATAGAAGCCATTCGCATCGTAGCAGTCTATGTACACTTTGGTCTTATCTGACAAACGGTTCACCTGCAGGTTTCGATATTGATTAAAAGGACGGACAGGTTCATCACAGCATCCCCAACAGATAAATCCAATGATGGATGTTATAGGGAGCTAGATTACGGAATTCCCCTCCGAGGCGCAGTACAATGAGTTTCCGGAAGAAGAAGCAGTCGTTCAAGGTTGAAGATGTTGAAACATATCTGAAGGATAATCAAATCCTGGAGTTCGCTGGTAGCGGGGATCCCCACGAAGAAAAGGGGAAGATTCGCCTTCTCCTTGATAATCTGAAAGAAACAACTCCGGATATTCTGCTTTTTGATGGTGATTACTTGGCTGAACCGGCATACCTCAAGGCAGGAGTAGACCAGGCAGAAATCGCAAAGGCCTCTATTGTGATACTGAAGGACCTCTTAGAAACCCTGCACGACAGCCCTGTGCCATCTTATTGTGTAGCGGGCAATTATGAGATGTTTGGCACGACCTCAGATGCTGTCGAAGAGATTGGCTCAGATCAAATCGTTGACATTGGAAGTGACAAGAAGTCTAACTCTATTCAGGATCGCATTCACCCTGATGATGTCTACATGGATTTGCAGAGCATGAGGACTACATGGCCGGGAGGATTACATGAGAAAAGCGGATTTGCGTTCATAGGAGTAGAGGGTTCAAACCCGATAAACCAGACATTCCCTGGAGAACGATCAGAAGAGAATCTCAAGTGGGCTGCAGACCAAGCCATCTCAAATGTTGAGCAGGAATCAAAGAACGTAATAATCGCCACTCATAGTCCTCCCTTCGGAATGAGGGATCGGCTTGGAAGATTCGGAGTGCCACCAAATCTTTGGGGAGCACAAAAGGGCAGCATAGCATTGAGAGCACTTGCAGACGAGTACCGTCCATTCATGATTCTAGTGGGTCATATTCATGAGGCGTTTGGGGCATATATCAGCGTGAAGCGTATAGATGATGAAGACGAAACAGTTGAGGATACGGTTGACCTCGATTTTGGAAACCGTTCAAAAATCACAATCGGTTATGACGTATCCAAAACTTCAGTAACCATCACTCTAAACAAAGGGACGCTTGAGTATTGGAACTGGTCGAGAGTACGAATTGCAGAGGAAGGTAATCTTCGAATCCTGGACATCGAAGGTGAATGGCTGGACAGGAAGGGAAGGAAGAAACCGTTCAAGAAGTTCAGTCAAGTCATGGACTATGATGATGTATTAGCCTCGCTGATTGGGTAGAGAAATCATTTCCTGTCTCGACCTTTCCGAAGCTCGGGAAAGACCCATCTATCTGTCTGTTCGCGTTTCTCTGCCATTTTTTGCTTTATCATCCAGTCCAATAAAGCCTCAGCTTTCTCGTCTGGCAGCCCCAGCTTCTTTCGGACTGTTTCAACATCAAGAGTACCGCCATGTTCCGCTGCCAGATTGATAATGGCTTCAGCACGTCGCATATCCCTAGTCGGTATAAGAAAGAGGAGGAGTATCGCGAAGGTCAGAAACAAGCTGGATTGCACACTAGAGAAGCCTGGCTCAGTTGCTCCATATATCAGAAACCCAGTAATGCCAGCAAGTACAAGGGCGACTATAGTAATCACTGCGAAAATCTGGTATCTTCTTCGTCTTCGACGTATCTTTCCAGTGAGCAGTTCCAGTCCCTGAGACATAGTAGTCTAGCAGCCACCCCCATATAAAAAGAAAGGGGAAAAAAAGGGGGAATGTGGTATGAGTCACTTGGGGCGACGATACCACATTATGTACAGGAATAACACAAGCAATCCATAGGTCAGAGTGAGGTCCAGAATGAATGAAAGCGCAGCTCCGATTTCTACGCCAATGGTCATCATCCAAACAGCAAAGATGCTGCCTACGATGGCCACCAGGATTAGGAGGACGATTCCTCCCCGCATTCCAAACCGCTGATATGGGCCGAATAAGATGTCCATTAGTCCCATTCTTAGTCAACCCCCTTCATTCGCCATAATATAGCCGCGAAGACCACACAGATTGCTATCCATATTATAGGTGCCGTGAGCTCCATAATACTCCCGACTGCGTAGAACCCATTGATGATGATGAACGACAATGCGATTATGATGCCGATAGGTGAAATCACCTTGACTACCCACTTGTACCAACTTGGCAACTGGAAGTCTCCGGCTTCGTTCGCAGCATCCAGAATCTTGGCTCCACCCCAGACCCATCCCATGATTATCATCATGAACAGGGTGACTAGGACCAAGCCAAAGTTCTCTACGTAGTAGTCGAAAATATCAAGGAGATATAGACCCCAGACAACATCACCCGCTCCCGCGGGGTCTGGTAACTCCATCCATAATGTGAATGGAACACCTCCCAGAAGGAGGATGAGTGTGATAACAA
>JAHQWZ010000317.1 GCA_029856425.1 Candidatus Thorarchaeota archaeon | reverse complement strand
TGAAAAGCACTAGGAGCCTATTTCATCCTTCGATATGCTTCAAGTTCTTTCTTGGCCATCTCTTCGAGGTCGGTGGTTGCAGCAAGGAGTCCCCGTGCCTTATTATAGACTACTTTGATATTCTGCTCTTTAGCCCATTGAGCCAATCCGCCGACCAGAGGTCCTAGTGCTGTTCTAGCAGCTTCAACTGTTCCAACAGCTTTGCCGTAAAGCTCCAATGCATTTTGCTTGTCCATACCAGCCTCTGCAACTCTCAGCCATACCAGAGCATGGATCATATGCAAAGACTCGAGCATTAGGGTGGGTGATTTTGGGTTTTCTTGGACTCTCTGCAGAAATCTCTCTTTTCTCTCTTCGAAGACATCTTTGAAAACGCCGAAGGCCTTCTTGTGATTCCCCTTCTCCAGTTCTATGATTCCTCGCTGAAGTTTCTCATCAGATTCAGACAAAGCTTGAACACTCCTTGACCTTAGGGTTTGGGCCAATTGAATGAAGTAGCCCGCACTATTATGGGTTTCTCCTTTGTTCCCTTATTCAGTGGGTGTATTACTCTATTAAACAATAACTCGCAACTTTTATCTTATGGACTGGGCGCTCCGCTTACTGTGTTTACTGAGTTGGAGGCCAATTCATGACAAAGACCACTTTTACTTTCAATGAGTTGAAGATGACCAATCATCGCGAAATCAAGCGAATACAGGATCAGAAATTCCGAGCGTTCATCCGTTATCAGATATGGCCTAACCACCCCTACTACAGGCGGCTATTCAAAGCGAATAACATAGATCCCTTCAATATCACATGTATCGAGGACTGGGCTAAGTACAACGTCCCTCTTGTTAGGAAGACTGACTATAAGGATAATCTTCGGCAATTCGTACTTAATCCGTCTGAGGTGGATGGGGAGGAAAGAAACCCCGCTGAGATTATACGCAACATGATGAATTACTCAAAGGAAGCCGGCAATAGAGAGCAATACAATTTCCTACGTAATAATGGCGCACGTGTGAAACTAAAGCTTGGTGCTTCAGCTGCGATGGATCGTCTCAAGGCGCGCCTGACCTACAATTACTCTCCACTTCAATATTGGCTGAGCTCCGGTAGAGCCTCAGGTTTGCCCTCCCCCGTCTTTCTGACTAGATATGACAATGAGCTACTTGCAAGTAATAGCGCAAAATGCGGTCAACTCGCCATCGATCCCTTTGTCGAGGACGGATGGGAGGTTTCCAGTATGAACTTGTTCCCATATGCACCACATCTAGGATGGCATGCAGTTGATGTTGGCCTTAAACAGATTAGTACATTCTACAACGCCACAAGTGCAGGTGGAGCAATACCCAGTGAAAGGCTAGTTGAGCTGGCAAAATCTTTCAAATCCAATGCTTTTGCGGGAATGCCTAGTTATCTCAGAAACAGGTTCTTTCGAGCAATGAAGGAAGATGATGATTACGAGGCTCCTGAGAAGGTTGTTGTTTTATTAGCAGGAGAAAAAATCTATCCGCGCGTCGCCGACGATATTACACAGACCCTCACAGAGAAGGGAGCGAAAGAAGTTAGAGTTGTAGGGGGCTATGCGTCATCAGAGAGCAAGATTTCGTTTGCAGTGCAATGTGAATATGATGGGCCATATCATAACCTGTCTCCACTGATGATGTCTTGGGAATTTGTCAAACTGAATGATGACGGAACATACGAGTTTGTGGGCGAGGATGAACCGGGTCATACACTGCTCTTTCATCTAGACAGCACTGGAACAGTCTTTGAAGGCTTTCTTTTGGGAGATGTGGCTTCGAAACACGAACGTGGAAAATGTCCATGCTGCGGGATAGACGGGCCCTTCTTTTGGGACATTGGACGGACAAATGATGCTCAGACTCAGATGGAAGTCATGGGTCTTGCAGAGAAGAAGATTAAAGGAGCAGCAGTCAATCTAACCGCACTGAGGTCCGATCTGCTAAAGCTGGCTGAGATTGAGGAAATGCAGATTGAGGTTGCTAAGGAAGACATGAGCGATCCATATAGTATGGATGTTCTAAATCTCTATGTGGCTCCAAAGGGAGGCCCAACAGGTAATCACGAATCCCTTATTCTTGAGATTCAAAGAATCACTAAAATCAGTACTGAAGTGAGTCCAAGTGTCTTCATTTTGTCATTTGAGGAATTGCTTGAGAGAGCAGGCGGGATGAAGTTTATGGAGATCTCTGATGCTCGTCCAAAGCCTGCATAGTGAAAAGAGCCGCAGGTCGTTTCAGCCAAGTCCGGAGATATTATAAGGTGCAGAAAGCGCTTCGCGATAAAGGTGGGCTAATTGGCAATCGAGGATGATCGGAAAGCGCCTTCTGTTGAGGACCAATTTGCAATTGGTGCAAGCACTCAGGTTTCGACAGTCTTAAGCCTGTACGCTAAAAGAATCTCAGCATACATAGGCATCATGTTGGTGCCAGTAATCTATAGTATCCTATTCAGCACAATAATGTACCTTGTTTTCGAACCAGAGATGCTCATTTACATTGGATATTTAGGCTCAGAACCTGTTTCTTTTATTTGGGGCACATTCTTGCTCCTCGGCGAGCCAATGCCTCCTGGCGTCCTTGGTCCCTTTATAGGCGTGGGCGGCATCTTAATGCTGATTGGCTTTGTTCTAAATATACTCGTGCTTGGTGCAGCTATCAGCATTGCACTGAGAACTTATACTGGACAGGAATCAGGGATGGGTTCAGGAATCGGCTCGGCGTTTGAGCGTTTCCCAACTCTCC
>JAHQWZ010000316.1 GCA_029856425.1 Candidatus Thorarchaeota archaeon | reverse complement strand
AACGCTATTGAACAAGACTGGGTGAAGAAAAACAAGAAGTGACTCACTAAAGAAAATGGAAAGAGCAAGGTCAGGTTGAAAAGATGAGCCGCGCCGACAGTTATGGCAAACGCATCGATGTGATTCTTGTCCTTTTGTCGATTATAATCTTGTCAGCAGCCCTCTGGATCTGGATTATAGCCCTCCCGATCTCCAGAGAAACGGTGATTCTCGCAACCACGATCGCTTTGGTAATATCACTGATTCTTGTCCTGAATGCGGCGATTCTTGTTGTTCTCAGACTTCAGCGTCGAGTTTCTCAATTGGAAGATGCAATCGCGACCAAGCCCGAGGAGGCTGAGACGCCCTCTGAAGAGCAAATAGTAGTTGTGACTCTTTCCAACACAGAACGCAGGATAATCAATAGACTCGAAGAGAATGGCGGCCTAATGGCTCAGGATGAGTTAAGGCGAATAACTGGATTAAGCAAGTCCACGCTCAGTGTCACGCTTTCTAGCCTCGAGAGAAAATCACTAATCACTCGCGAAACAAGTGGAAGGACGAAGATAGTTTATCTGACCCATAACGTCACACGCTAGCCTAGCAGTCTTGGAACCGTTCAGAAGGCTATGAAGGTTTTTTTTCAGATTTAGAGATGAATGAGCATCGGATCATATTCTACCCTGAACGGTTCACTGAAAACCTCTATTATAACTTGGGAGTAGTTCTGGGTCAGTAAAACCTGAGGCACAATCCTATGAACGCCACAACGAAATTTCTTGCTATGGGGGGTCTTCTTAGCATCATGCTGGTAGGGGTCCTACCTACTGCCACGCTGGCTTTCCCCATAGTGTACAGCCCTACACAGGTCGTTGCACCTTTCGAAGAGATGCTAACTGGAGTATATGTTGCATATGAGTGGTGGAACGATTCCGGTCAGGATTGGGGGGCAGAGATTTACCCAACATATCCTGCTGACCCTGTTGGGACAGATGTGACGACGGTGCCAGGCGATTCTGGCAATGAAACCGAGCCGGGTTATTACCCTCCATATATGCCCTACATCTATGTTGAGGACATCGGCAACAATGTCTATTGGATAGAAGAGGACTATCTCTATGACTACTCATATAACTGGTCCTTCTCTAGTCTCCTTGTTGTCGTAGTACTTGATCCAGACGCATCATTCATGTCATGGCTGTCAGAAGTAAGATGGTTTGTCCAACCAACTGCTGTTGACATATGGGGCCTGATGTGGTCCCCAGAACCCTCGGCGATTACAGGAGATGAGGTATTCATCTATTCTACCTTCTATCTCTCTGAGTATAACTCGAGCTATTACTACAGTGCCAATTACACCTGGTATGATGATGAGATGAATCCCGTGAATGCCAACGATATCATCCCCAACCTCAAGGAAGAATATTCCTGGGCTTCATGGATGAATGAGTCGTACGAGTACGCCTATGAGGGATCTTTCACAAGCTATGGTTTTGATATCAGCGAAACCTTCAACGATGGTGAAACTTCTCAATGGATGGACCACTACTTCTCAGGACTCTCTGCTTTCAATGATACCAATGGAAACGGAATCATGGACATAATCTATGATCCAGTTGAGATGGACTATGATGAGGATGGCATCACTGACTGGGTCTACTATGAGATGAATGCGACCGCCTCTGAGCTGGTCTATGACTTCTATGCAGAGTCCGCCGAACTGGGAACCATTGTTCTACCTCAGCTAAATGATGACGGACAAATCGAATGGAGTGCCGAGGTTGTTGACATTGAGGGTAACCTCATGACCACCTATCCCTACCCTGAGCCATGGTGTTTCTGCGGAACAGAGGACGCGCCACCTGATGAAATAATCGAGCCAGACACCGTTCCTACAACTGTTGACAGACTGGAGATGGTCTACCGTTTTGAGGTGACAGACGATGCTGCAATTATCAAGGTTGACCAGCACTTTGGTGACTTCATTAGTCCAGAAACTGGAATCATTCTACCTGAGCTAGAAGGTCTCAGCTTGGCTGCAAAGTATTGGAGTTCCTTTTCAAGCTACACAATCAGTGGGGCACTCTATGATGGTACTGATCTTGCTGTAAGCATGCCCGAGACCGAAATGGCACCTGAGGGTACACTCAGGTTTGAGGAAGAAATCGAGGAAGAAACCAAGCTTCGCACCAAAATAGAATTCGGAGGAACCTACCTCTGGGGCAAGGATGGTGGGACCTATGATGTAGGAACTGCAATCATTCCCACGTATTTCTACGCTGTCCCATTCGTAGACCAGGGAGCGCCTGTTGCAGATCTTGCATTTGGAGCTGACATGTGGTATATGCAGACCTACTACTATGCATCCTGCTACGCGGAGTGGGATGGATACGCCATCACGCATGACCCAATCTTCACTGTATTCCCACTATCAGCGCCGGGCCCAATTAGTACACTCATCGGGTTGATTACAAACTCGGCCATTCTGATTGGTGCGGTGGGAGTTGTAGCAATCGCAGTAGTCTGCGTTCGCGTCAACAATGAACGGAAGTCCTTCTAGGAGCGGGAGATTCCCGCTCCACCTCTTTTTTCTACATTCACCTGATTCTGTCCAGGCAGGAGTCTGCATAGATTTTAGCTTCGATTATGTTACTAGGATTTCTATGAGAGACCTCAACGGTCAACGCCTTGTCATATCCCCCAGCATGAAGTACTTGAACAGCTCCAGGGAGGTCGATCTCCCCACTTCCTGGAACCAAGTATTTTCGATTCTTATT